>NZ_JASATC010000021.1:0-100215 GCF_038440135.1 Pseudomonas sp. OTU5201
GGATTCAGCAGTGTGGGCTATCTCAGTCCTCACGGCATTTGGCGTTTGTAGTGGTCTACTGATCCCGGACACCGATTTAGGCGAGAATCCTCGCCGTTAGAGAGTAAGCGCTCTGAGCAGATAGCTGAGTTGCTGGACGCGATCAGAGACTGGTGCGAGAACCTGAATACCGAGCTTATGATGCTGATTTGCCTTGCCACCGGAGCGAGGTGGTCCGAGGCCGAGAACCTGACTCCGAATCGACTCCAGGGCAACATCGTTACCTTTGCTCAAACCAAGTCGGGCAAGGTCCGCTCGGTGCCGATCGCGGCAGACCTGGCTGAATGACTCAGGAAGCATTGGCGAGCTGAAGGACATTTCACCTCCTGCATCACCTCTTTCCGCCGTGCACTGGAGCGAACCACCATCCAGTTACCGCAAAGCCAAGCCAGCCATGCCCTGCGGCACTCCTTCGCCAGTCACTTCATGATGAATGGTGGGAACATACACACGCTGCAAAAAAACCTGGGGCACTCCACGCTGGCGATGGCGATGGCGATGGCGATGGCGATGCGGTATGCGCACCTGTCGCCTGATCATTTGCAAGATGCCGTCAAGTTCGGTCCGTTGAGTGATAGCCGCGTTAGCTGAAGGTAAGCTTCCAGAGGCTCAGTGCAAAGAAGCCTATTAGCGTAAAGGCTGCACCGAGACCGGTAAGGACCGTTGGAATTAGGAAGAATATCCAGACGGTACCCGTTCGCTGCTGGTTTGAGGCGTATGCAGCTTGGTACTGCGCGACGATATGAGGGCCTTTCTGCCCCTGTAGCAGCTTGTCGATGCGTCGCATGTGAATGGCACCCCACACCATCTTGCTGATTTCCCAGCCGATGAACAGGGTCAGGGAGGTCAGGATCAGAAATCCGGTGAGGGAAAAGAGCCAAGCTGGCACCTTGCCTGATACGGTCGCCCAAAATGCCAAGTAACCACCGTATCCGGCGGCCAGGATCAAGTTGGTATAGCTAATGGCGCTGCTTGCCAGCTTCTCGTAGAGCTGTTGGATCGCTTCGATTTGCTTATCGATTTCGTGGCTTTGCTGGAAGCGCTGGAGCTTCTGCATTTGACGGTTCATCTCGTTGACGTTGTCGGTCACAGCGTTACACCACCTTTCCATTTCCCTATCCAAGGTTGCTGCTCCAGCGTACGAGGTTACTTCGAATGTTAGGGGCTTGGTGTGCGCTGGTCGAATCGATCGAACCTAGGCGGGGGATTCGACACTTCTTCGACACATCAAGGCAGAAAAGAAAAAGCCCCCGAAATTCGCTAGGAAAATCAGGGGCTTAGTCTTGTTTTTTGGTGGAGCCGGGGGGATTTGAACCCGATTTCCCCGCTATCCATTAATGACCTTTGCCGGCCAACGCCAGCCAATGCACGCCTTTTGGATTGATCGACTTGGCTAATGCTGGTCATTGTCGGCCCGTGGCTTCGACACTTTTTCGACTGCTTGTGTCGTGTACCCAAGGTTCGGTTATGCGAATTTGCGTGATACCTGAAACGCCATAGGCTCAGATACCCAATCATCAATGTCCCAGTAGAGCAGGGCCTCGACTTCGCCATCGCTAGCTGAGGGGGTATCGCTGTCACGGAAAAGCTTGATCCTGGAAACGATTAGCAGACCGGTTTTCCCTTTGTGTTCTCGGTGAAGGTCCACTTCATTTTTGGTCATCAGTACCGAGTTGCATAGGTCGCTAGTCGTCCCCTTCACCTCAACCATCATCTCCTCATCCGCCTTTGTGGCGAGGACGTCGAATGACTGAGTAGCCGAAGTGTCCTTGCAGTTGTAACCCAGCCCTTTCAGATATTGCATGGCCATGAACATTGCTTGCCGGTCGACTGCCTGTCGCTCCTTTGCAGTGAGCCCGAAGCCTTGCTTTCCTGACCGTGCTTTCAATGGCTTAGCAATGGCAACAACTGATGCGGCGTCCTGGTCACCTGGTGACACGTCGCGCTGTTCCCGCTGAGCAAGATAGATTTCATTGAGGCGCTCAGCAGCACTGAACAGCAATTGGTCCAAATCAGCGTTTGGTAAGTCTGAGGCGGGGATGCGCTTCGCGAATGCTGTCGCCTTTTCGAACGTTCGTGGTAACGGTGCTTTCGCGCCTAAGACAATTTCGTCCTCAAACGGACTCAGTGTTTTCCATCTCTGCTGAACGACGAAGCGAGCCCATGACGTTCGTGCCTTAAGTTCATCGTCAGACACCGCTCGAAGGTCACCCCCCCGCCAAATGGTGCTTCCACAACCAACCGTAAGGAAAACGGTGGAGCCGTCAGCTGCAAAGTGAATCACCAAGTAGAACCCTTCTCTCGGGTTCGGTGACATCGCCTTTGAGAATAGGCGTACCCAAGGTGCTTCTGTTTTTCTGCCTATGCCATCTGATCCCTCAACGGCGAGGTCGTCAAAAATGCTATCAAACGCCTGCTGTAGGGATGGCAATCGAACACGTAGTTCCTCTGCCAACTTTGACCGAATAAGGTACCCCCGTTCCTGCATTTCGGGGGTGTTGGTCGAAGAATACATTGGCTGCAATTTGCATATTTTTCGGAGGATGTCTTGCACCAACGCGGGCTCCCAGTTTTTATGTGCGCTCTCTAGGTTTTACTGCACGCAAGGCAGATAGTTGCTCGTGGAGTTTGGTTAGAGTGGCGATAATGAAATAATCCCCATTTTTGATTTTCGCGCGCCTTGCTAACCATTCTAGAGATCGCTTATTAGAGATATATGAATGTCCCATGTTATTTGAGGTTATTGCTCTAGGAGGTTTTCTATTTCTAAAGCGATATCGGGATCAATAGCGCTGGAGATGTCTACGTGTCCTAGTGCTCCTTGCGATTTATTGAACGAGTCTACTTCAAGTTCATTTAATCTGAAATAGTTGTAAGTGAAGTGTCCTTTGTTGCTGTCTCCAGATATTGTGTATTTGATCATGGTTTCAAGGTTTCTAATGCTAGCGTCGTAATGTAGATGGTGGAAGTAGTTGTCTACGTTTGGATGTATTAGCTTGTAGTTGTCGCTTAGGAAGGGGTCTTTAGAAAAATCCGCAGTGTCCGAAATAAAAGATATGTCGTCCTTCTTTACTAGCATGTTGCATCTTTTGCATGCCACGCTTAGGTTTGTAATGGTGAACATGAATTTTTTGAATTTTGAATTTCCTTGTGGTAAGACGTGTTCGATGTCTAGAACCATGTTGAATTCGCCTTTAAAGTTTTTTCGGCAATAGCAGCATTGCTCTCCCTGTATTGCTCGATAGTGATCTTTTATTTTTCTTTTTACATCTGAAACGTGTTTTGATTCCCATATCTTGCCTCCCTCTTTTATTGCTAGCTTTATTGCGTCAAAGTCCTTGCTGGTGAAATTTAGCCCCTTCATTATTGTTCTTTCCTGGACTCAATTTTATTGGCAATCTCTCGGACGCCTGCAAGGGTTTCCTTTTGCTTTTGATCGTAACTGCTTTCTTCGAAGTGGGAGACTATTTTTAGTACTTCGTTGATGCTTATTTTGTTTTCTGACAGGTCGTTAAGTGTTCTTACAAAGAAGCTTGATACGTAATTGCTCTCGGGGGTCGCTACGCCAAACAAAGACCACAGTAAAGACTCTAGGTTATTGGATTTATGATCAATTTTATCAATTATGCTGTTCTCTGATTTAAATATGGTTATTGATTTTTCCGTGCTTGTTGCTCCAGAAACGATAAGCGGGGAGTGTGTGGCTATTATTATTTTTGGTTCGTAGAGGTAGAATAAGTCCAATATTTTTTCTAGGTACTCTTTTTGCCATGAAGGGTGGAGGCTGTTCTCTGGTTCGTCAATCAGTATGACTGTTTCTTCATCTATTGCTGTGGAGAGATAGATCATTGAAGTTATAAATGACAGCTCTCCGGAACTGGCGTGAGATAGAGGTATTACATTGCCATTCTTTCTTAGAAAAATATCAACTGATTTTAAGAATCCGATCTCCTTGAGTTGTGGTTCATGCGCAAGTAGTCTGGGAAAAGTGGATTTATTAATTCTGTCAAAACTAACTTCTTCGGTTTCTAGCCATAGTGTATCGCTATCTATTAGGCGGCTTCGTTTGGCCATGCTTAAATATTTTTTGATTAGTGATTCAATATCATTTTTGACGTGTGTGGATAAATATTCAGCTTCGTGAAGGTCCTGGAGAGCGGTCGTATTTACTCCTGATAGTCGAATGCCAATTTCGCCAGAATACCCAACGTATTTTAGTATTTGCGATATTCTCTTGATTTGTATCGGGTCGGTGCCTGAAGTGTTTTCAATCGCTTTTTTTATCGTCTTCTTTGGTGAGTTTTTTCCGTGGCGAGCTCCGAGTAAATGGAATTTTTTGCTCCTTAGGTTGAATTTGTCATAAATCGAACTGGCAATGCCAATTACATTTCTACCGGAAGAGGTGTGTAGTTTGGCTAGTGTGTTTAATAAATTGCTTTTTCCACTTCCGTTCTTTCCGATTATTATTGAGGTTCCAGCTTCGTTGTCTGACAGCCCGGCCGGGATTTCATGCATAAATTTCAAGTCTCTAGAATGTTTAGGAGAAAAATAATTAGCTTGCCAGAGGGAGATTGCCCCATGTGGCCGACTGTTTCTGAGCCCGTCACGAGTGCTAACCCATAGGGCTAAAACTACTCGCCGCCGAGCAATACCTCTGCTTCATACGGTCGCTTCGAGGCTCTCGGTCGTTCTGCGATCGCTCCCCCCAAACACGGCATTCATCTTTGAAGAACTGCTTAGCACCCTTGCGGCACTCCCGATAATCAATCGACCCACGCTTGTGGTTGCCGCACACACTGCCGCCGTCGATGTAGTTATTCACAATGGTCCAGGTGGCGTAGTAGCGGGCACCGCCGCTCCACTTGTCTATCCACTCGCCATGCTTCTCGATGGTTCGGCTGCGTGTGGTTGTCTGTTGGGTGGGTTGTTGATAGGCAGATGACTGCCGCACGCCCTCCATGCTCACCACATTGTCGGGCTGGCGCGGTGTGTAGTTTTGGTCGTTGTAGTCGGTTTGCTTGGTGCGAGCTTTCTGTTCTTCTTCTCGCTGCTTGACGCTGGACCAGAACATTTCTTCAGCGGTCGGCTGATTCGGGTCCGGTTCTTCGAATGGAGGGAGGGAGGACGGTTCATCCTGCAGCTGCTCAAGCTGCGCCGTTGGGCTGGAATCCTGTAGGAAGGGAATTCGGGCGTCGGCAAGGTGAAGCAGACCTGCCGTGATGCTGGTGCCGATGAGGCCGGCAATAATCCACTTCCCGATTTCACTGGAGCCCTTGGAAGCCTTCAGGCGAGGCGGGGCGTCATCCCAATCCGATTTCATGTTGAGCTCCTTGCTATTTCTCTCTGACGCTAGATGTCAGGCAAATAAATCTGTCCCCTTTGCACAGGAAAGTGGCCCACTAGTCCGCTTGGCTAGTAGCGCTATTATCTTTTTCGGTTTTTTCAGGCCCGCTGTTCCTCAGTTCCCACCACGCTGAAAATTTCTTTGTTTGATCTTTCATTATTTTCTCAACCAAACCATGGACATCCGGAGAAACTAGCCCGCCAATATAGAATATTCTTTTGAAGACTTCATATGCTAAATAGAGAGAACCACCGAAAAAGGCTGCCAGAAGCTGCGGCCTTGCAAGCTCATGTACCACGTAAGTGGTAATGGCTGCTCCTACCATGGCGACAAAGAATACTGAGGAGAAAACCAAGAAAGCTGCGCTAACAATCACGTAAGAAATGTATTTCTCACTTTCCTTTCCCATTAGGGAGATTCTTAATTTTTCTCCTTGCTCATAATGTAGTGCAAGTGGGAAGAGTGCTCTGATTATTATTTTTTCTTTGCTTTCGGATAATTTATGCCATATCCGCTTTAGGAGAAATATTAAGATGGAACCTATGATGCTGCCAATCACGCCTAACAGTAAGACTCCCCAAATGGTTCCGAGAAGCCATCTCTGAATGCTTTCATAGTCATACAATTTACACCCCCTCTCCCTACTGTCCTTGAAAATCCTTCTTGACTTCCTGTGCTCGGGCAAACCAGCGCCTAGTCACTTCCGTTGTGATCGCTATCCCGCGTTTTGTTCGGTCAAGTTTCGGTTCGCGTCTTCGTAATCGGGGCTTACCTGGCCTATCTCGGGCATTACTTCGCCTGTAAGGAGCCACCAGCGGAACTGCGGAAAAACCTTTGCGATCGCCAAGATTTCCTCCTCCTTAATTTCCCTGCTCTTGGAGGGATTCTTAAGGTTGCTCCAGGTGTAACGGCTAATGCCGGTCAGCTCCTCAAGCTTCGGCAGCCTGATGTCCGACCACGACAGGATGGTTATAACGCGCTCTTTGATCATTCCAAATGCATCTAAATGGACTATAGTCAATATGACTCAAGTCAAATATGCTTCAAACCAGCTAGAGTCAAATTGACTTTAGCTGATGACCAGTAATGACCAACATAGTGCAGCAAAGGCCATGGATGTGGAAGGAATCAACCTGTCGCTTAAAGACCTGCTCAGCCCGCCCCCTGTAATGCCCTGGCGAGAGTTCGCGGACTGGATTCGCATGGGCAATGACCACGATGTGGTGTGGGGCTGGATTCGCAACGGCTACATCCCGTCCCACAAGGTGGGGAAGTACGTGATGGTCAACGTGGCGCTCCTGACTCAGCAGATGCTGGAGAAGGAATGGGCGGTATGAACCATGAACACACTCGACCTCTACCGCCGCCTCGCCCACGCCGACAACTGCGACTGCTCTGTCTGCTGGTCCCGTCGCGAACTGGCGAACAGCGCGCCCTCCCGGTCCACGTCTTGCGAGCACTGCCGCCCCGCGCAGATATCCAAGGTCGCTGGGCGGTGGGTCTGCCAGCCGGCCTCGTTCTGCGAGAAACACAGGCCCGCCCGCCGCGCCCCGACGTACTGGAACGTTGTGTACGACAGCGGCAAGCCCACGCCCTTCGTGCCCATCTACGAACCCTTCGAGGACTGAGCCATGACTGACGCCCAATTCATCGCCGTAGTCCTGGCCCTGATTGGCTACCTGACCTTCCGGTTGGCCAAGGCCCTCGGGCTTCTCCCACGCCGCCGCCCCCACACCGGCCCCGCCCCGGTCCAGGGCCGCCGCACCGGCTTGTCCGAACACGCTTCACCGTTCGGTCAAACGGAGCGCCGGGCGAAGCGAACCCTTGACCGCGCACCACCCTGAAAAGCCTCGGCTTGGGAGAGAGGGGCAGCTCCACCGCCCCGCGCTCCCGAGCCCTCGGCGGCAAGAGCGGGATGACAAGGGCAGAGCCCTTGGTGTTGACCAACTGACCGGCCGCGCAGGCCCACGTTTTTAACCCCTCGGTAGACCGAGACAGCACTCGGGCGAAAACAAGAGTTCGCCCGTGTGGGATCGCTCGGCCTACCGAAAGGCAAACCGCGCATATCGCGCACCTAAGTGAGGAAACACAAATGGCACGTTCGACTATGGAAGTTGCATTCCTGGGCACCCAGAAAACTGAGATGGAAGGCGCCAAGTACGTGAAGGTCTTCTACGGCGATGAGCCGGACGGCAAGACCGAGCACGGCCTCTCCATCATCGGCATGGCGGTCGCCGACGACTTCGCGGATGAGGTGTTCGCCTCCGGCGCCCAGTTCTCCCCGCTGGAAATGGTCCGCATCACCTTCGAAGTGGACCGAGGCGGCCAGAACAAGGGCAAGAACCTCGCCCTGCACATCGAGTCGGCCAAACCGCGTCCGGCTTCCCAACCGTCCCGCCAGTCGCAGGCTGCCGCTCAGCCCTCGGGCGAGCCGGCCAAGTCCTAACCAGCCGCCGCCTGCCTAGGGAGATAAGCCCATGCGCGCAGTCTTCTTCGCCGCCGCCCTGGCCTTCGCAGGCGGCTACATGACCGGCGTCTCGGAGTCGATCACCGTGATCACTCCGGTCGCCCAGCAAGCTTCGGTCGGTGTCCGCTGATGGTCACCGCTGAGGGTGTCGCGTCGGTATACGGCCTCGGGTTCTCCATGACCCTCGGCATCTACCTGATCGCGCTTAAGGTCGGTATTGCCGTCTCGGCAGTCCGGAAAACGTAACCAACTGGAGTAAGAGCGATGGAAGCAATCTTCGCCGCAGTCGACTTCGCAGGGGTGAACACTCAGGTCGTGGCCTGGGGTGTCCTGATCGTCGGGATCGCGATGGCCTTCAAGGGCATCGACCTCAGCAAGCGTGGTGTACGCAAGGCCTAACGGCCGGGAGGGAGGGGCCGAAAGGCCCCTTCAACTTTATGGAACAGATTGCATTCACTTCCGAAGACCTCGCCATGCTCGTGTACGCGTTGGTCTTCCATGCAGGAGTCCTGGGCGGATGGGCAGCTATCGCTGGGTACAGGTCGCGGTTCTGACCGCACTGATGATCGGGGCGGGTGCGGTCCAGGCGGCCACTCGGGTGCCGGTTAAACCGCTGTCCCACGACGTGGCGGTGTCGAACAAGTCGGTCGTAACCAAGGGCACCGACACGGTGAAGTTCACCGTCCATGAAGGCGAGTACATCCCTGGTGTGAATGGGCGGAAAACGCCGGTGCCGGTGAGCAAGAGCCTGATTCAGTCGATCCCGCGCACCATCGAGCACACACGCAAACTCGTCTCTCTGCCCGACATTCTGTTGACCGGCACCATTGCGGGCCTGATCGCTGGCCTCGACTGGGTGATGGATGAAGGCGGGGAGATCAAGAAGAGGGAAGACACCTACCAGAATCTGCCAGTAGCTGGAGAAGGCACGTTCAATCCGCAGAGCATCTGCGCGCTCTATCCCGCTTCGCAGACGATGAACAAGATCACCGTGACCAACCAAGGCGGCATCATCTACGCGGTCGGCGTATGGCCGTCCACTGACGTGCCGGGTGGAGGACGCCCTGCGGATTTCAACCAGGCCGTGAACAACTGCACCCAGCGACACCTGGGGTACACCTATAACCAGTACGGCTACTGGCCGCAGTCCGGGGCCAAGGTCATCAGCCTGGCAGATATCGAAACCACCCTTACGCCGCTGACCACCCTCGACCTCGATCGTATTGCTCCCTATGTGAACGGCCAGACCGGGGAGTGGATTCGCGACCTGATGCGCGAAAGCTGCGCTCAGTCACCAAGCCCCGGAGCCTGCCTGGAAAGCTTGCAGGAGGGCGGCCCTCAACTCAGCGGTCCCGCCAGCGTCCAGGGTCCAAAAGAAGTCACTACCGGCACCTATACGCGCCCGGATGGCACCACCGGCACGACCAAGACCGAAACCAGCACCACCTACAACATCAAGTACGGCCCGACCTACATCGACATCACCAATAACAAGACGGTGACCACCTACAAGGACGACCAAAAAGTCGGTGAAGAAACCAGCACGGATGGTGAAGAGGTCACCGAGGAAGTCCCGCAGGAAGAGAACGAGCAGGACTACAGCTTTCAGGATGCCACCTTCCCCGAGGTCGAACCGTTCTACGAGCAGCAGTACCCTGACGGCCTGAACGGCGTGTGGAATCAGCGCAAGCAGGATTTCGACAACAGCGCCTTTCTGGCCTTTCTACGCTCATTCATCCCCAGCTTCTCCGGTAGCTGTCCGGCCTGGGCGATGTCGTTCGATCTGCGGGCATTCGGCAACTTCTCGTCGCACGGTTTCAACGTCGGCTGCTACGTCTTCGACTTCATCGGCGTGGTGATTCTGGTAACGGCGCTGTTCACCGCCCGCATGGTCACCTTCGGGGGTTGATGCCATGGCCGGAATCTTCCAGTTCTTCACCTCTCTGCTGGCCAAGATCGCGGCGTTCGCCCAATGGCTGCTGGCGGTTGTCACGCGCATCTTCAAAGACCTGTGGAACATGTTCACCGACGTGTTCTGCTGGGCTTTCGATTCGATCCTGGGCATGGCTGCTGCCGCTCTGAACGCCATTGATATCCCGTTCAACCCCAGCACCTACTACGCGATGATCCCGCCCGAGACGGCCAACATCCTCGGCCTGATCAAGCTGCCGCAAGCGATCTCCATCATCGTCGCCGCCCTGGTGATCCGCTTCATCCTCCAGACCATACCGTTCGTGCGCTGGGGGTCGTAAATGCAGAACCTGCTGATCGGCCCATCCGGTGGCGGCAAAAGCTATGAGGCGGCGGCCTTCCACGTCCTCCCAGCGGTGAACAAGGGGCGCAAGGTCGTCACCAACATGCCGCTCAACGTGGACTACTACAACGCCCTGTGCCCGGGTGCTTCCGACCTGATCGAGATCCGTCGCGACACGGGCGGCCAGCGTTACTTCGCCACCGTCGATGCCTTCGGTGATCCCTGGCGGCATCCCGAAACCGGCGCCGGTCCGCTGTACGTGATCGACGAATGCCACAAGTACTTCCCGCGCGGGAAAACCAACGTGGCGGTGGAAGAGTGGTTCGCCGAACACCGCCACGAAACCGCCGACATCCTGCTGATCACGCAGAGCTACGGCAAGATCAGCAAAGCCATTGTCGACAACATGCAGCTCGTCTACCGGGTGCGTAAACGCACGGCCTTCGGCGACAACCACAAGTACGTCAGGAAGGTGCAGGACGGCATCCGGGGCGAGGTGGTGAACACCGATATCCGCACCTACGACCCGAAGTACTTTGGCCTCTATCGCTCGCACACCAAGGGCGGTGGCGAAGAGTACGGCGCCTCGGACGTTAAACCGCTGTGGCAGCACTGGACCTTCAAGGGTGCGGCGCTGATGGTCGGCCTGTTCGTGGTTCTCCAGCTCTGGGCGGTTTTCGGTGGCGAGAAGGAAGAACCCAAGCCCAGGCCTGCCCCCGCGGTGAAAGTCGTTGAAACCGCAGCCGCGGAACAGACCCCTTCCCCGACACCGGCTCCGGAAGTCGCAGAGCCTCGCGGCCCGGAAGCCAAGCTGCATCCCTATCAGGGTTACTCCCTGCACCTTGCTGCACTGGCGACCGGAAGCAAGACCTACCCCGGCGAAGACAGCCCCCGGCCCTACCTGAACGGCTTCATTGTCATTGCGAAGGACGGCAACCCCATGAACCGGGTGTCATTTCAGGAGCTGCGGGAGGCGGGTTACCAGATCGACTACGTGTCGCTTGGCGTGGTGTCAGTGACCTACAAGGGCCTCGACATCGGCTATGTGATTTCCGACATCCCCAAGGTATCGTTGGTGAAGGCGGTATCCAAGGATGGCTAAGGAGGGCGTATGGGTCTCGAAGACCGCGACTGGTTGCACGAAGAGCGTGCCAAGAAGGAAGGCAAGACCTGGAAGCGTCCGGGTCGCTTCATGCCGCCGTCATCTATCCCTCAAGACAGCAGCTCGGTTGAACGTATCAGCCGCCCGGTCAAGCCTCGCACTTCGCCGTCCTACGTGCACCTGCAAGCCCAGGAAATTCTCGACGCCCGCAACCGCAAATCTCCGCCGCCTATCTCCCTGGCCGTCTTGCTGTTCGTGTGCCTCTCCGTCGCTGTCGTGGCGCTCTACCTCTACTTCTAACGATTTCTATCGCCTCCAGCTCCATGGCCACACATGCCATGGGGTGAGGCTTTCTGCCGTCTTCACACAACGTTTTGCCGGGCCGGCGCACAAGCGGGAGGGCTCCCGCGCGCGGGAGGGACCCGCTGGGCGCCGGCGCGCTGACGTCCCTGTAACACGTCAGATAAACCAAGTTCGAATCGGCAAATACAGGCAAGTAATGGAGATTGGGAAATGAAGGCTAAGGACCTGTTGCGGGTTGATCCGCTTTTCAATGAAGACCCGAAAGGGCGTGTCTTTTTCGATGCACACACCATGCGAATGGTCGATCTGAGCAATGTCCGTTTGCTGCGTTGTGGCGTGGATACCGTGCGTCAGCTCTATCGCGGGTTGATCCGCCCTGGTGTGATTGAGCTGTTCGACAACCCGGGCACCATCGTGGATTTCGCGGGTGAGCGTTGGCACTCCGGGCGAGTGGGCAAGGACTCGGGCTACCAGTACAAGCTCCAGAATGCTGACCTTGGGTTCATTCTGCTGGTGAAGAACTTCAACGTGAAGGTGGATGCGATTGGCCCACACGTGAAGATCGAGGTGTCTCCTCACGCCATCGACGCCCTGAGCCCTGAACGCCTCCAGGCCCGCATGGATCGCTACGCCGAACACCTGCTCTCCCATGTCGAGGTGAACCAGTGCGCGGTCCATCTGGCCCTCGACCTCCAGAACTGGACCCCACCCGCCGACTTCGTTGCCCGCATGCATTGCCGTGCCCGGACGCGCCGTGACATTTCCGGCATCAACGAGATTCAGTGGGACACCAAGTCCTCCGTCTACGGGCGTGGCGAAACCTACATGTTCGGCTCGGCCAGCGGTATTCAGCTGTGCATCTACAACAAGACCGAGCAGGCCAGGGCGACCGACAAGCTGGATTACTGGGAGAGCGTCTGGAAGCGTCGAGACTCCTTTTGTGACGACGACCCGTACAACTACAGCCCGGAGCAAGACGTGTGGCGGATCGAGCTGCGTTATCACCACTCCATCGTCCAGCAGTTCGCGTCTGGTTCGATTGACGCCCGTTCCGGCCAGGCCATTGAAACCAAGACCTTCGAAGCCTTCTGCGGGCATCTGGACGGCCTGTGGCGGTACGGCCTGGGGCAATTCAAGCTGCTGGCTCGGCCTGGCTATTTCGAGCCGATCTGGTCGCTGATCCGCAATGACGTGGTGGTCGATCTGCCGGTGGATTCACTGCTGGAGGAAACCGAGTACAAGCGCTACCACAAGACCAGCCGGGGCTTCTCCGGAAAGAACGTGGAGCTGTTCCTGGGAAACTTCGTGAGCCTGCTGGCAAGGGAGCGGGTGGGCGCAAAAAAGGCATTTGATCGGCTGCAAACCTGGGAATGCTGGCCGGTCATTCGGGATCACTACGCCGCCAAGGAGATGAGCGAGCACGACATCTACAAGCACATCAAGGACCTGCTGGAGGAACGTCATGTCCGGTGGGGGAGGGCGGTGTAGGTGGCCATCGTCCAGTTGCCCGATGGTCGTTGGCACGTCGATGTGGAGCCAATCAAGGGCAAGCGATTCCGCAAGACGCTGAAGACCAAGGGCGAGGCCCAGCGCTTCGAGGCTATATGCCGGTCCAAGTGCATCGAGACGCCTGCCTGGAACCCAATACCGAAAGATCGTCGCCGCCTCTCCGAGCTGATTCGTCTCTGGTTCAACCTGCACGGCCACTCGCTGCGTGACGGCAAACGTCGCCTCTCCAAGCTGGAGAAATTGGCCAAGCGGTTACGTGATCCGGTGGCAAGGACACTCGATCCGTCCTCCTACTCGACCATGCGGCGCAAGCGCCTGGATGCCGGTGTGTCACCCAAGACCATGAACAACGAGCTGGGCTATATCCGGGCCGTGTTCAATGAGCTGCGGGACCTGGGGCAAGTCGATTTCGAGAACCCATTGGTTGGCGTGAAGCCGCTGAAGCTGCAAGAGCGGGAATTGTCCTGGCTGACGAATGAGCAGATAGCTGAGCTGTTGGAGTCGATCAGGAATGGCTGTGAGAACCCGCATACCGAGCTTGTGACGCTGATTTGCCTTGCCACTGGTGCCAGGTGGTCCGAGGCCGAGAAGCTGACGCCAAACCGGCTCCAGGGAAACATAGTCACCTACGCGGGGACGAAATCGGGAAAGGTCCGTTCGGTGCCGATTCCCAAGGAGCTAGCTGACAGACTTAGGAAGCACTGGCGAACCAACGGGCAGTTCACCTCCTGCATCACCTCCTTCCGCCGTGCCCTGGAGCGCACCACAATTCAGCTACCGAAAGGACAAGCTGCCCATGCTCTCCGGCACACGTTTGCCAGCCATTTCATTCAGAACGGCGGCAACATCGTGACCCTCCAGAAGATCCTGGGGCATTCCACTTTGGCGATGACCATGCGTTACGCACACTTGGCGCCTGATCACCTACGAGATGCTGTGCGATTCGGACCGCTTACGGTGATGCAGGGTAGCGACACTAGATGTAGTGAGTAGGAGTTATCCCCAGAGCGTCTGTTCAAATAATGATCAATGATGTAATTCTTGAATCGCACTTCACTGAAAGCCGCGCCGCTGGAGGCTTAGACTACTAAAGGGATTCGAGGATGATGCACAAAATACTCACAACTTATCCACAGGTTGTGCGCATTCGGTTGTCTTGCATTATCCAAAATGAGGGCATATCTTGTGCCCAGCTTTGATCGATATGGCAATTTGCTGGCGATCAACAAAGGGAATTGTGTTGGGAAATGCCCTATGCCCATGTAGGGATTAGGCACTCAATCTGCAGGGTAATGCTTGACTGCCCTTTTTTGGGGCTTTAGCATGTAAATTGCTGGATTTATATCCAGTAGAAGAACGCCCTTGCTACCTTTCGGTAACAAGGGCATCCAGATCGCTCTGACGGGTCGGCCTAGGAAACTGAGCCCTTCAGCGCGTGATCCTCAAGCCAGCTAGGACAGGAGGTGGGGCACTAATATACGGATCAGCGCGCAGTTACACAATCCACTTGTAGGCCCTTTGGGCCTGAGTGGTCAAGTGTGCTGACCATTTTTTTGCTCTGCCTCTCGTCCTAGTGGGCTTCTCGCTAGGAGACGTCCAATGGACATCAGCGACGACGAGTTTGAGTACGTATTCTGCCGTTATAGGAAGTGCGGCAATCGCATCCTGGATGCTCGGGCTTACGGCCTGAAGGCTTGGAAGCTCCGCGTTCGCCGGAAGAAGGAGAAGTGACTATGAGTGCTTCTCGTCTGCGGTTCCAGCGACTCAGGGCTGTATACGTGCATCAATACCGGAGGTTCCGCTTTGGGCAGTGGGAGAATGTGTGTGCCCACTACAGGAGCCACCCCGGTCAGCTAGCGTTTGATTTCTAGCTGCTCAAATAAGGAAAGGAGATGGGAAACCATCTCCTTTTTTTGTTCGCCATTTTCGACACTTTGTCGACAGTACAGCTTGAAAAGCAGAAAGCCCCTGAAATTCGCTAGGAAAATCAGGGGCTTACCTTTTGGTTTTGGTGGAGCCGGGGGGATTTGAACCCCCGTCCGCCAGCTCTCCGCTTTCGGGACTACATGCTTAGCCAAGTCTACTGAGTTAGCTCTTTGCGGCCCGACTGGCAGGGTGCTCAGAGCGAGCTGTATGAGTTTTAGCCGTTACGTCTACAGCGAACTTGGCGGCGATCCTGTTCTATCTGACAGTCGTTTCGGGTTTACAGGCATCCCCTAATGACTGCTGGCAGCCGAAGCCGCCAGAAGGGTTAGGCCGCGAGGGCCGCCCCGTAGTTGTCGTCGTTGGCAACTAATGGTTTGCAGCAACTGATTTACGAGGTTTGCTGCCAGCTCGGCATGCCCCTAGAGTTTTGTTACCGGCGTCGAATCCTAATCGGCCCCAAATACTGCAGGGTGTACAACGGAGCGTAGTCTACGGCAAAGGGGCCAAAGCGTCGACCACGCTTTTGACCTAATGTCATGGGTGCTTGCTATATGATTGCAGGCTATTGTCAGGAAGACCTTTGAGCCGAGACGTCGCCATGCCGCGTTCTGCCCGAACCCCCTTGCGCCAGTGGATCTGGCGTGCCTTCGTACAGAGTGCCTTGATCCCGCTGATTCTGGTCGAATCGGTGTTGATCACGGCTTATCTGTTGACCAACAGTGCGATACGCGATGCCCAGGTGGACTACCTGCAGCAGAGCGCTCTGGAAGACCTTAGCAGCGCAGTTGTGCGCGAAGGCAAGGTGATTGATATGCGCCTGCAGGGCATCGAGGTGCCCACGCGGCTATTCCGCGACGCGGTGGGCCGGGCGTTGCAGGATCGCAGTTTCAAGCCTGATGAGCTGGAGCGTCAGCGACATGTGCTGAGCTCCGACGGTGTCTACTACACGCGCACCGACGACGGCCGTGCCGCGTCCTTCTATGCCAGCAGCACACCGGTAGAGCGCCAGGACCACGAGAAGGCTCTGCGCCTGTCCCAGGTCGACCCGCTGATGCGCTCCATACGAGAGTCGAACCCATTGGTGGCGGCGGTCTACTTCAACAGCTGGGACAGCTACAACCGCATCTATCCCTTCTTCATGACGCCTGAGCAGTATCCCCATGACATGGTGATACCCAACTACAACTTCTATTACCTCGCTGATGCCAAGCACAACCCGCAGCGCAAGACGGTATGGACTGACGTTTACCTGGATCCGGCCGGCCTTGGCTGGATGATGTCAGCCATTACACCTGTCTACCGCGGCGACTTTCTCGAAGGGGTGGTGGGCCTGGATATTACCGTGGGGCAGATGCTCGGCGAGATCGGTAGCCTCAAGGTGCCCTGGCAGGGCTACGCGATGCTGGTGAGCCGCGACCACAGCATCATGGCGCTGCCGGAGGCGGGCGAGCGTGACTTTGGCTTGCGTGAGCTGACCCGTTTCTCCTACGACGAGGCGGTGCGTCGCGAGGTGCTCAAGCCCGAAGACTTCAACCTGGCTCGCCACCGCGAGATGCAGCCGCTGCTGGAGGCTATGGCTGTCGGCAAGGGCAATGTGCAGGAAGTGGAGTTGGGTGGACGCAAGCAGTTGGTGGCCTGGGCCGAGATTCCGCAGACCGGCTGGCGGCTGATGATGGTGGTGGACGAGGCCAACATCTTCAAGGAAACCAATCGCCTCGCTGAGCGTTACCAGCAGATCGGTTACCTGCTGATCGCCGGCCTGGGCTTCTTCTACGCACTGTTCTTCGCCTGGATGTGGTCGCGTTCGCGGCGCCTCAGCGGCGAACTCGCAACGCCCATGGCCGCCATCATGGGCATGATGAAGCGTATCGGGCAGGGCGACTTCCGCCCGCCTGCGCCGAGCAGTCGCATTGCCGAGCTGCAGGCCCTGGCGGAGGCGGTTCAGCTCAGCGGCGCCCAGCTGCAGGCGAGCGAGGAGGAACGGTTGGAGGCCAGGCGCAACCTTGATCTGGTGCTGGAGAGCACCACGGAAAGCCTCTGGGAAGTAGACGCCATCACCCTCTCCATCAAAATGAGCGGGCGCTTCGTCAAACGCTTCGGGTTGCGCAGCGACAGCATCACCTTCGCCGAATTCAACGAGCGCGTGCACCCGGATGACGTGGAGCGAGTGCGCCGCCTGCGCATGTTGTTCTCGGTGAGTGACCAGGACAACTTCGACGCCGAATACCGCTTTGCCGATGTCGAGGGCCGTTACTCCTGGCTGCTCAGCCGCGGCAAGGTACTGGAACGGGACTCCGACGGCCGTGCCCTGCGGGTGGCCGGCACTCATGTGGACATCACCCGGCTCAAGCAGGTGGAGGAAGAGCTGCGCGTTGCCAGTCGCGAAGCCCAGGCTGCCAGCCAGGCCAAGAGCCGCTTCCTCTCCAGCATGAGCCACGAGCTGCGTACGCCGCTCAATGCCATCAATGGTTTCGCTCAGCTGATCGCTCTGGAAGCAGAGGGGCAAGAGGACCGTAAGGTGGAGGGCGATTACGCTCAGGAGATCGTCAACGCCAGCCGTCACCTCACCTCGCTGGTGGACGACATCCTCGATTTGTCGAGCATCGAGAATCGGCGCCAGAAGCTGCAGCTCAAACCCGTGGATATTGGCCCACTGCTGGCTAGCTGTGCTGAGCTGATCCAGCCCGAGCTGCAGGCTCGTCACCTGCAGTTGCAGCTGGCGCCTCCACCTTCGCCGACGCTGCATGTGATGGCCGATGCCCGACGTCTGCGCCAGGTGATGCTGAACCTGCTGTCCAACGCGGTGAAGTACAACAGCCCCGAAGGGATGGTGAGCATGGGTTACGAGATACGCCCGGCCGCCGTGCGCCTCTGGGTGGCCGACAGTGGTCCGGGCCTCAGTCAGGAGCAGCAGGCCATGCTGTTCCAGCCCTTCCAGCGACTGGGCCGGGAGAATTCCACCATTCCGGGCACTGGCATCGGCCTGGTGCTGTGCCGCGAGCTGGCGGAGTTGATGGGCGGCGAGATGGGCTTCAGCAGCGCGCCCGATATCGGTAGTCGCTTCTGGATTGACCTGCCAAGCATCGCTGCGTCGGATGACTACGAGCCACCGGTGCTGGCCAAACTTGAGGTGGAAGAACCGCAGGTACTGCCGAAGGTGCTCTGCGTGGAAGATCACCCGGCCTGCCTCAAGGTGCTGCAGGAGGGCCTGCGGGACATGGCCGACGTGCGTGGAGCGGGTTCGGTGGGCAAAGCGCTGGGACTTCTGGCGGACATCACCCCGTCTCTGTTGCTGCTGGACCTGGATCTGCCCGATGGCGATGGTCTGGATGTGCTCGACTTCGTGCGCTCCAGCCCCCGTCTGGCAATGACGCCGGTGCTGGTAGTGAGTGCGGCGGTGGATGAAAAGATCCTGGCCGAAGCACGTCGTCGCGGTGCCGACGCCTGCCTGAGTAAACCTGTGGACCTGAAGCAGGTACGCCGAATGGCACTCTCGCTGCTTGGCCAGGAGGCGTGACGCTCAGGATCCAGCTTGCGCTGGATCCTGAGCTGCTTTCTATTCGCTGGACTGCAGCAGGTTCAGTGCTTCAGCCAGCACCTTCTCGGACTCGGCGTGATCGCCGGACTTATGTAGCTCCTCGCCCTCGACGCGAAGTTTTTTCACTTGCTCGAGTACGGTGGGGTCTGCGGGTGGATCGGTTTTCAGTATCTGGTCGATCTTCGCCATGTCCGCTGGGCAGTGTGAAGCGAGAACCGGGGCACTGAGCAGGGCGGCAGCAAGCAGAAGGGCAATACGGCGCATGTCGGACCTCCTTTTCGGGTTGACCGCTGGAGTATAGGAAAGCTCCAGCTTATGAGGTGGACTGCCCTGATGCGAGTGGGGTTCAGCCTATATGGCGCCGCGGTGCGCTGAAGGCCTCACCACAGGTGGAGGTCCGGTTTTCGCCTTAGAACGCTGTGCGAGCACGTGTCACGCGGTCCACCAGGTAGACCAGTCCGTGGTAGTCGATACCGCCGTGCTGTGTCAGGCCGACTTCGCAGGTGCGGCTGGTCGAGATGCCTTCCTCGCAGATTTGTACTGCGTCTTTCAGCGAGCGCAGCGAATGCGCGTTCAGTTCTGGTGTGGTGAAGCCTTTGTCGCCTGCGAAACCGCAGCAGTGGATGCCTTCCGGCACCACCACTTCCCTGGTGCAGCGCTTGACGATGTCGATCAACCCTTGAGCTTCCCCCAGGTGCTGGGTGCTGCAGGTGACGTGGATGGCCACTGGTTTGTCCTGGGGAGTGAACTCCAGCCGGTCCATCAGGTAGCTGCGGATGAAACGCACCGGATCGAACAACTGCAGTCGCGAGTCCAGGCCGTCCTGCACCAGGCGCAGTGTGCAAGGGCTGGTATCGCAGTAGATGGGGTCCAGGCCGCCACGGCTGGCAGTCAGGAGCGCGTCCACCAGTTCGCGGCGCTTGTTTTCCGCTTGTTCGGCGTACCCCTTGGAGGCGAAGGGTTGACCACAACAGAGGCTGTCAAGGTTTTCGGGGAACACCACCTGGTAGCCCGCCTTCTCCAGCAGCATGCGGGTCTTGTCGATAAGCGGCACCTGTTCGCGGTCACCCGCGGAGGGGCCCATGGCGCGAGAGACGCAAGCTGCGAGGTAAACCACGCGAGGTCGTGCATCGGCGCTCGGCGGCGTGAAGTGGATGGGCGCTGCGGCCTGGGGCAGGGCGGGCGTCCATTGTGGCAGACGGTTGCCTGAGAGGTGGCGCAGGGCGCCGGATGTCTTCTCCAGCAGCGGCGCTCCGAGTACCTTGCGTGCGCCATTGGCGATCCGCAGGGTCAGGCGTGCGCCCTTGAGGGCGGTGGAAAAGTGGTCGGCCAGCCAGGTCGCGCTACCTGCATGGTGGGCGCTTTTCGCGCGCAGCTTGCGCACAAGGTCGCCCGTGTTGATGCCCACTGGGCAGCGCTGGGCGCAGAGACCAGTGGCGGCACAGGTGTCTATGCCCTGGTACTGATAGGCCTGTTCCAGCTCCTCGGTATCGACCCCAGCGCGTTGCTTGGCCTGGATGTCGCGCCAGATCACGATGCGTTGGCGGGGGCTCAGGGTCAACCCTTTGGACGGGCAGACCGGTTCGCAGAAACCACACTCGATGCACTTGTCGACGATCTCGTCCGCGGCCGGCAGCGGTTTGAGATTTTTCAGGTGGATGTCGCGGTCGTTGCTGAGGATCACGTCCGGGTTGAGGATGCCGCGTGGGTCCAGCAGGCGCTTGATCTGCCACATCAGCTGGTAGGCATCGCTGCCCCATTCCAGTTCGACGAATGGCGCCATGTTGCGGCCGGTGCCGTGTTCGGCCTTGAGCGAGCCGCCGAACTCCACCGCCACCAGTTGTGCCACGTCATGCATGAAAGCTTCGTAGCGGGCGACCTGTTCGGGGCTGTCAAAGCCCTGGGTGAAGACGAAGTGCAGGTTGCCTTCCAGAGCATGGCCGAAAATGATCGCCTCATCGTAGCCGTGCTTGTCGAACAACTGGATGAGGCGATTGACCCCTTCGGCCAGTTGTTCGATGGGGAAGGTGACGTCTTCGATGATCACGGTGGTGCCGGTCTGGCGCACGGCGCCGACGGCGGGGAAGGTGTCCTTGCGGATTTTCCACAGCAGGTTGTAGACCGCCGGGTCTTCGCTGAAATCGACCTTCTGTTCCAGTGGGAAGTGGGCGATGGACGCCATGATCCGGGACAGCTGTTCGCGCAGAAGGCTCTGGCTGGCTGCGCGCGACTCGATCAGCAGGGCGCAGGCGTTGGTCGACAGGCCCTTCACCCACTCGGGCATGCCAGGCTTGTTTTCCACCGAGCGCAGGCTGCGACGGTCCAGCAGTTCCACCGCTGACACTGGCTGGCTCTTCAGCAGGGTAACGGCCTTGCAGCAGCTTTCCACGTCGGGGAAGACGATCAGCGCGCTGGCCTTGTGCGGGTGGTCGGGCACGGTGTCGTAGGTCACCGCACTGATGAAGCCGAGGGTGCCTTCGGAGCCCACCAGCAGGTGGCTGAGGATGTCCAGTGGTTCGTCGAAATCCACCAGGGCGTTGAGCGACAGGCCGGTGGTGTTCTTCAGCCGGTACTTGTGGCGGATTTTCGTGGCCAGCTCGGTGTTGGCGCGGGTCCGGCGGCCCAGCTCGGCCAGCTCGGCCAGCAGCGGGCCCTGGCTCTGGCGGAAGGCGGCAACGCTGGCAGCGTCTTCGGTGTCCAACAGAGTGCCGTCGGCCAGTACCAGACGCAGACCAGCAAGGGTGTGGTAGCTGTTCTGGGCGGTGCCACAGCACATGCCGCTGGCGTTGTTGGCGACGATGCCACCGATCTTGCAGGCGTTGATAGACGCCGGATCGGGGCCGATCTTGCGACCGAAGGGTGCCAGCCAGGCGTTGGCCTGGGCGCCGATCACGCCGGGCTGCAGGCGGATCTGTGCGCCTCCCTGGCGGATGTCGCGGCCGTTCCAGTTGTCGCCCAGCACCAGCAGGACAGAGTCGCTGATGGCCTGGCCGGAGAGGCTGGTGCCGGCGGCGCGGAAGGTCACCGGCACCAGCTCGGCGTGGGCGGCCTTGAGCAGGGCGATGACTTCGGCCTCGCTCTCGACACGGATTACCAGCTTGGGAATCAGCCGGTAGAAGCTGGCATCGGTGCCGAAGGCCAGGGTCGATAGCGGGTCGTCGAAACGCCGCTCATGGGGGATCAGGTGCTCGACGGTATTCAGGAAGGGGATCGGCAGGCTCATACGGTGTCCCGTCTATTGTTGCAGGCCGCGGTCGGCCCGCCGGGTTGTGTCGACCGGTCAGCGACCGAGTTCGCGTACCAACGAGTCGGCGCTGATGTCGCCAATGGACTTGGCGCCGGTGAGCACCATGGCCACGCGCATTTCTTTCTCGATCAAGTCCAGCAGGTTGCTCACGCCTGCGCCACCGGCCGCGGCCAAGGCATAGACGAAGGCGCGACCGAGCATCACGGTGTCGGCGCCGAGCGCGAGCATGCGCACTACATCCAGGCCGGTGCGGATGCCGGAGTCGGCGAGGATCTTCAGTTCGCCCTTCACGGCGTCGGCAATGGCTGGCAGTGCACGGGCGCTGGAGAGCACGCCGTCGAGTTGGCGGCCGCCGTGGTTGGAGACGACGATGCCGTCGGCGCCAAACTTCACCGCATCCTTGGCGTCTTCCGGGTCGAGGATGCCTTTGATCACCATCGGGCCTTCCCAGAAATCGCGGATCCATTCCAGGTCTTTCCAGGAAATCGATGGATCGAAGTTGGCTCCCAGCCAGCCGATGTAGTCCGCCAGTCCAGTCGGGTTACCGCGATAGGTGGAGATATTGCCCAGGTCGTGAGGTTTGCCGAGCAGGCCGACGTCCCAGGCCCAGGCCGGGTGGGTCATGGCTTGCAGTACACGGCGCATCGCCGCGTTGGGCCCGCTCATGCCGGAATGGGCGTCGCGGTAGCGGGCGCCCGGTACCGGCATGTCGACGGTGAAGACCAGGGTGGTCACGCCGGCGGCCTTGGCCCGTTCCAGGGCGTTCTTCATGAAGCCGCGGTCTTTCAGCACATAGAGCTGGAACCACATGGGCCGGTTGATGGCCGGTGCCACTTCTTCGATCGGGCAGACCGAAACGGTGGAAAGCGTAAAGGGAATGCCTTTGGCTGCGGCCGCCTTTGCCGCCTGCACCTCGCCACGGCGGGCGTACATGCCAGTCAGGCCGACCGGGGCCAGCGCCACGGGCATGGACAGGGTCTCATCGAACAGCTTCGTCTCCAGGCTCAGCTCAGACATGTTCCTGAGCACGCGCTGGCGCAGGGCGATGCTGGCCAGGTCTTCAACGTTGCGGCGCAGTGTGTACTCGGCATAGGCGCCGCCATCGATGTAGTGGAACAGGAAAGGCGGAAGCTTACGCTGGGCGGCGGCGCGGTAGTCGGTGGAGGCAGAGATGATCATGGATTCGAACCGATTATTGGCTTCAGGGCAGCGAGAAGAGACCGGGCTGCACCATTGCGCAGCCCGGAGAGGCCATTAGTGCACCAGCATGCCGGTGAACACGTAGGCCTGGGCCAGGGTGATCAGGCCGACCATGGCGGCGAAGATCAGGCTGTGTTTCAGGGTGAAGCGGAACAGGTCGGATTCCTTGCCGACTATGCCGGTGGCGGCGCAGGCGACGGCGATGGATTGCGGCGAAATCATCTTGCCGGTCACGCCACCACTGGTGTTGGCGGCGACCAGCAGGGTGTCGTTGACGCCGATCTGGTGTGCGGTGGTGGCCTGCAGGGAACCGAACAGGGCGTTGGAGGAGGTGTCCGAGCCGGTCAGGAACACGCCCAGCCAGCCGAGGAAGGGTGAGAAGAACGGGAAGGCTGCACCGGTACCGGCCAGGACCAGCGCCAGCGTGGTGGACATGCCGGAGAAGTTGGTAACGAAGGCGAACGCAAGCACCATGCCGATGGACAGGATCGGCCACTTCAGCTCGACGAAGGTCTCCTTCAAAGTGGTCAGACCAGTTTTTAGGTGGATTGAAAGAATGGCCATGGAGATCAGCGCCGAGAAGAAGATCGCGGTGCCGGTGGCCGATACCGGGTCGAACTTGTACACGGCCGGGATGGCGGTGGCGGCGGCGACGATCGGCGCGCCCTTCATCACCAACTGGTCCAGGTGCGGGATGGCGAACAGGAAGACGAACTGCTCCAGCGCGCCGCCCGGGGCGAACAGGGCCTTGAAGGGCTTCAGGGTCCAGATGGTCACCAGCACGGTGAGCACCAGGAAGGGCGACCAGGCCTTGAGGATCTCGCCGAAGCTGTAGGGCGAGGGGGTGGTGCTGCGCGGGCCGCCGAAGCCGCCCATTACCGCTGTTCCGCCGGATATGCCGACCACGTCGGTGTCTTCGGCGCGCTTGGGATGCCAGACCTTGAGGAACAGGGTCAGGGACACCAGGCTCACCAGGGCGGAGGTGATGTCGGGCAGTTCCGGGCCAATGAAGTTGGAGGTGAAGTACTGGGTTACGGCGAAGCTGGCGCCGGCTACCAGGGCTGCCGGCCAGGTTTCCTTGATGCCGCGCCAGCCATCCATCATGGCCACCAGCCAGAAGGGCACGATGATCGACAGGAACGGCAGCTGGCGGCCGGTCATTGCGCCGATCTTGAAGGCGTCGATGCCGGTCACCTGGCCGGCGACGATGATCGGGATGCCCAGCGCGCCGAAGGCCACCGGCGCGGTGTTGGCGATCAGGCACAGGCCGGCCGCGTAGAGGGGGTTGAAGCCAAGGCCGACGAGCAGGGCGGCGGTGATGGCCACCGGCGCACCGAAGCCGGCCGCGCCCTCGAGGAAGGCGCCGAAGGAGAAGCCGATCAGCAGCACCTGCAGGCGCTGGTCGTCGGTGATGGACAGCACTGAACTGCGGATCACCTCGAACTGGCCGCTCTTGACCGTGAGTTTGTAGAGAAACACCGCCGCGACGATGATCCAGGCGATCGGCCAGAGGCCATAGGCGAAGCCGTAGCCGGCGGCGGCGAAGGCCATGTCGGCGGGCATCTGGAAGGCGAAGATGGCGACTGCGATCGACAGCGCCAGGGTGATAGTGCCGGCGATATGGCCCTTCATGCGGAACACCGCCAGGGCCAGGAAGAAGAACACGATGGGGATCAGTGCGACGAGCGCCGACAGCCCGAGGCTGCCGAGGGGGGTATAGAGCTGCTGCCAGGTTTGCATCGTGGGGTGGCTCCCTAATTGTTTTTGGAGTGCCTGTTAGCCGGATCGGGCGAAAACCGCAGCGCTTGTGGCGTGGCGGCAGGCGAAGACCGAGTCGGCGCTGCTTGTCGATTAAATTGGTAAGACCAATTTACAAAAGCGACGGCTCAGGGTAAAAGCCGAGCTATCCTTGTGTCAATTTGCCGCGTTGCGACTTTGGTCGATGGGCGGGTGAAATCTGTGCTTCTTGTGCAGGGCGGGCGGGGTGGTTAGGCTGCCGCGTCACGCGCCGCAGGCGCCGTTCCAGAAGGCCGCGCGAGGTGGCGTGAAAGGGTGGGTACAGCTATGGGATTCGGTCAGGTACGTCAGCGCCGTTTGTCGGACGATATTGTCAGTCAGCTGGAAGCGATGATCCTTGAGGGCACCTTGAAGGCGGGTGAACGGTTGCCGGCTGAGCGCGCGCTTGCCGAGCAGTTCGGCGTGTCGCGCCCCTCGTTGCGCGAAGCGATCCAGAAGTTGGTGGCCAAGGGCTTGCTGGTGAGTCGGCAGGGCGGCGGCAACTATGTGGCCGCCGAACTCGGGGCGACCTTCAGCGATCCGCTGCTTCAGCTACTGGAAAGCAATCCGGAAGCTCAGCGTGACTTGCTGGAGTTTCGTCACACACTGGAAGGTTCCTGCGCCTACTACGCGGCGCAGCGGGCGACGCCGGTGGATCATGAGCGGCTGACCGAGGCCTTCGAGACCCTACAGGCCTGCTACGCGCCGGGTAGCAAGGCAACTCGCGCAGAGGAGGGGGCGGCGGACGCGCGCTTCCACCTGGCAATTGCCGAAGCCAGCCACAATGCCGTGCTGCTGCACACCATTCGTGGGTTGTTCGACCTGCTCAAGCACAACGTCGTGACCAACATCGGCGGGATGTACCTACAAAGGGGCGAGACCCGCGAGATGCTGACCAAGCAGCACCTCGCGCTTTACGAGGCGATCATCGAGCGGCGCGCCGAGGAAGCGCGGGAGATTTCCCATCTGCATATTCAATATGTGCAGGAGGTGCTGGAGGAGAGTCAGCTCGAGGTTCAACGGCTGGCGCGTTCACAGCGACGGCAGGGCATCTGAGGCAAAAAAACGCCGGGCATTGCCCGGCGTTTCTTGGGGGGCTTATTCCTTGCCCTTGGTGCGCATGGCTCGCGCAATTTCGCGGTCGGAGTCGCGTTCCTTTTCCGTGGCGCGCTTGTCGAACTCCTTCTTGCCCTTGGCCAGGGCGATCTCGCACTTGATCAGGTGCTTCTTCCAGTAGATCGACAGCGCCACGCAGGCGTAGCCCTTCTGTTGCACCGCGCCGAACAGCTTGCCCAGCTCGCGTTTGTGCAACAGTAGTTTGCGGGTACGCACCGGGTCGGCAATCACGTGAGTGCTGGCGGTCTTCAGTGGGGTAATGTGGCTGCCGAGCAGCCAGGCTTCGCCGTCCTTGAGGAGCACATAGCTGTCCACCAGCTGTGCTTTTCCGGCGCGCAGACTTTTCACTTCCCAGCCGGCGAGAGCCAGCCCGGCTTCGAATTTCTGTTCGATGGAATAGTCGTGCAGCGCCTTCTTGTTGAGGGCGATGGTGCCTTCCGGATGTTTCTTTTGCTTAGCCATAGGCGGCGCATTATAGGGAGTCGCAGACGTCGCGGCTACGGCGGCGTAGGCTTGAGCGATGTTGGCGAATCCCTGACAATGCGGCACTTTTTTGACCGGTCCGGCCCGACGCATCCTTACGCTGTGCGGCTCGGAACCCTGTTCGAGGCCAAGATGACAACGCATATCCAGCGCTCCGCCCTGTTGCCGTTTCCTGCCAAGGCGCTCTACGACCTGGTCAACGATGTGGCGCGTTACCCGGAGTTCCTGCCCTGGTGCTCGTCTGCAACCGTGATGGAAGTGAGCGAGAGTCATATGCTCGCCAGTCTCGAAGTCGCCAAGGGCAGCCTCAGCCAGCGCTTCGTCACCCGCAACAAGCTGGACAACGGGCAGGCCATCGAGATGAACCTGGAGGAAGGCCCTTTCACTCAGTTGCACGGTGTCTGGCACTTCAAGGCGCTTGGGGACAAGGCCTGCAAGATCAGTCTGGATCTGCGTTTCGATTACGCCGGCCCGATCATCAAGGCCACCTTGGGGCCCTTGTTCAATCAGGCCGCCAACACCTTGGTGGACGCGTTCTGCCAGCGGGCGAAGCAGCTTTATGGCTGATGTGATCCAGGTCGAGGTGGTCTATGCGCTGGCGGGCTGTCAGCATTTGCTGCGCCTGACCTTCCCGCGCGGCATCAATGCTCGCGATGCGGTCACGCACTCGGGGATGGAGCTGCATTTTCCCGAGCTGGACCTGGCCAGCTGTCCGCTCGGTATCTTCGGCAAGGCACTGCCCAAGCCGGAGGAGCGTCTATTGGATGAGGGTGATCGGGTGGAGATCTACCGGCCTCTGATTGCGGACCCCAAAGAGGTGCGCAAACAGCGTGCGGCGAAGGCCGCCCAGGTTCGTGCGGGTGAGCGGGACGCTTGAGTCCCGCTCATGAAAAAGCCCGGGACCAGCCCGGGCTTTTTTGTTGCCGCAGGTTATTGCGGCGAGGTTTCCAGTGGTTCCGGAATCGGGACTGGTACAGGTTCTGCGCTATCCACTTCTTTCTGGATTTTCTCCAGCAGGGAGCCAGGTGTTGCCGGCTCTTCAGCCTTGGGCTGCGCTTGCTGCTCAGGTTTGGCTGGGGTGGTCGTGGTAGAGCTTTCGCCGCCGAGAATTGCTTCATCACGGCTCACGCCGGGCATGAAGTCGCCGGCCAGGCCGATCAATTGGTCGTTGCTGTCGAACGCCAGGCTGACGCGTTCCTGGAAGCGTTGGCCGCCACCCGGCTGGATGCTGTAGAGGTAATCCCAGCGTTTGGCGTGGAACGTGTCGGTGATCAGGGGGTTGCCCATGATAAACCTCACTTGACGCCGGGTCATTCCGGGCTTCAACTGGTCTATCATGTCCTGCGTAACGACGTTGCCCTGCTGGATGTCGATTTTGTAGACCCCGGGGAACGAGCAACCGGCGAGTGCGAGCAAGCCTGCGAAGGAGAGGCTGGTCAGCAGGAGCTTGGTGTTTTGCATCGGTGGGAGACTTCCACTATCTTGGACGGGCATCAAAAGTCCCGATCATACCTGCATTAAGGGAAGCTGCGAAAGCTGCATTCCTCGAGAAAGCTGACCATGGTTGAAAACAACGAACTGCGTAAAGCCGGCCTGAAGGTGACCTTGCCTCGGGTCAAGATCCTCCAGATGCTCGACTCCACCGAGCAACGCCACATGAGCGCGGAGGACGTTTACAAGGCCCTGATGGAAGCTGGCGAAGACGTCGGCTTGGCCACTGTCTACCGGGTTCTGACCCAGTTCGAGGCGGCGGGCCTGGTAGTGCGCCATAACTTCGACGGCGGTCATGCGGTGTTCGAGCTGGCTGACAGCGGCCACCACGACCACATGGTGTGCGTCGATAGCGGCGAAGTGATCGAATTCTTCGATCCGGAGATCGAGAAGCGCCAGAAAGAGATCGTCAAGGAGCGTGGCTTCGAGTTGGTCGACCACAATCTGGTGCTCTACGTGCGCAAGAAGAAGTAAGCAATTCGCGCACAAAAAGGCGACCTCCGGGTCGCCTTTTTCGTTTCGGGGATCAGCCCTGAGCGCTAGTCACCATCTTTCTCGCGTGGGCCAGGGACTCCTCGGTGAGGTCGACGCCGCCCAGCATGCGGGCGATCTCTTCGATGCGTGGTGCTTCCTGGAGCTTGGCCACCGCCGTGCGGGTTTCCTGGGTGCCACGTTCCTTGTGTACGAAGAGGTGGTGATGCCCCTGGGCGGCCACCTGCGGCAGGTGGGTAACAGTGAGTACCTGGCCGCGCTCACCCAGCCGGCGCAGCAGTTGGCCTACCACTTCGGCTGTTGGGCCGCCGATGCCCACGTCCACTTCGTCGAAGACCAGGGTGGGCACTCGTGAAGTCTGCGCAGTGATCACCTGGATGGCCAGGCTGATGCGGGACAGCTCGCCGCCCGAGGCGACCTTGGCCAGTGCCTTCAGTGGTTGGCCGGGGTTGGCGCTGACCAGGAACTCCACCTGCTCCAGGCCATATTGTTGAGGTTCATCGACCTGGCTGGAATGCAGCTGGATGTTGAAGCGTCCGCCCGGCATGCCCAGGCGCTGCATTTCGGTTTCCACTGCGCCTGACAGGCGGCCGGCCGCCTCGCCGCGCAGCCTGCTCAGTTCCGCGGCTTTCTCTTGATAGTGACGTGCGTAGGCGGCCAGCTCCTCGGCCAGGCGTTCAGCGGCTTCGTCGTCGGCATTGAGGGCTTCCAGTTCGTCCAGTAGCTTCTGCTGCAGCTCGGCCAGCTCGCCCGGCTGTACCCTGTGCTTGCGCGCCAGGGTGTAGATGGTGTCGAGGCGCTCTTCCAGTGCCTGCTGGCGCTCGGGGTCGGCGTCGAAGTGATCGAGAAAGCGGTTCAGCTCTCCCATGGCTTCCTCGACCTGGATCTGCGCGCTGGACAGCAGGTTGACCGCTTCGGCCAGGGCGCCCGGCTGAGAGTGGAAGGCAGTGAGGCGGTTGAGGCTGGCGGTCAGCGCACTGAGCACGTTGCCGGCATCGCTCTCGCTGCACATGTCCGTGACCTGCCGGCAGGCAGCCAGCAGGCTTTCGGCATTAGTCAGGTTCTTGTGCTCCTGCTCCAGCTGGTCCAGCTCGTTCTCGCCCAGGGCAAGGTTTTCCAGTTCGTCCAGTTGATAGCTGAGCAGTTGGTGGCGGGCGCGCTGTTCGTCGCCGGCACGGGACAGGCGTTCCAGCTCCTGGCGGGTTTGTCGCCAGCGCTGGGCCGCTAGCTGCACCTGGCGAGCCAGGTCGCTCGCGCTGGCGAACTCGTCCAGCAGGCGACGATGGGTGTCGGCTTTGAGCAGGGACTGGTGTTCGTGCTGGCCATGGATATCGATCAGGAGCTCGCCGAGGCTCTTCAAGTCACCGAGCGGGCAAGGGGTGCCGTTGATATACGCGCGTGAACGACCCTCGGCTGTGATCACACGGCGCAAGATGCAGGGGCCGTCCTGCTCGAGGTCGCGTTCATCCAGCCAGTCGCGGGCTTCGGCAATGTTACTGACATCAAAGCTGGCGAGGATGTCCGCCTTGTCGGCGCCGGGGCGCACGACGCCGCTGTCGGCGCGATCACCCAGGGTCAGGCCCAGCGCATCGAGCATGATCGACTTGCCGGCACCGGTTTCGCCGGTGATCACGGACATGCCGCCCTCGAGCTCCAGGTCCAGGTGCTCGACGATGGCGTAGTTATGGATCGACAGATGTACCAGCATGGTGCGACTCCCGCGCTGAGGTGGCTGTGTATTTATACAGTGTTTGTTTTCTGGCTGACAATTGCCTCTCCCCCTTGAACCGACAAATTGCGGCCCCATATAGGCGGACATATCAGCGGGTCTTTACCCGCAGCTGTCTTGTATGAGGAGGAAGGCATGGCCGACGAACAGACCCTGGATAACCAGACCCCCGAAGCGAATCCCGCTGCCGAAACCGCATCCGGTGACGATCTCGCCACCCGTGTGCAGGTGCTGGAAGAGCAACTGGCCGCGGCCCAGGATCAGTCGCTGCGTGTTGCCGCCGAGCTGCAGAACATCCGCCGCCGCGCCGAACAGGATGTAGAGAAGGCACACAAGTTCGCCCTGGAGAAATTCGCCAACGACCTGCTACCGGTCGTCGACAGTCTCGAGCGCGGCCTGGATTTGACCAGCGCCACCGATGACTCGATCAAACCGGTGCGCGAGGGCATGGAACTGACCCTGAAGCTGTTCCACGACACGCTCAAGCGTTACCAGTTGGAAGCTGTCGATCCGCACGGTGCGCCCTTCAATCCTGAACACCACCAGGCCATGGCCATGGAAGAAAGCACCCATGTCGAGCCGGGTAGCGTGCTGAAGGTGTTCCAGAAGGGCTACCTGCTCAACGGCCGTCTGCTGCGTCCCGCCATGGTGGTGGTCAGCAAGGCGCCGAGTGCGCCGCCGCCGTCGATTGACGAGCAGGCTTGAAATCCGGGCTCGGGCCCCCATCTGTTAGATCAAGCGTTTATGTGCTGCCGCGGTCCGTGAAAAACGAGGCCGCGGAGAATCCAAAGTTTCGGGAGAGAGAATATGGGCAAAATCATTGGTATCGACCTGGGGACCACCAACTCCTGCGTGGCCATCCTGGAGAACGGCAACGTCAAGGTGATCGAGAACGCCGAAGGCGCTCGCACCACGCCGTCCATCATCGCCTACACCAACGACGGCGAGACCCTGGTGGGTCAGTCCGCCAAGCGTCAAGCGGTTACCAACCCGCAGAACACCCTGTATGCAGTGAAGCGTCTGATCGGTCGCCGCTTCGACGAAGACGTCGTGCAGAAAGACATCAAGATGGTTCCCTACAAGATCGCCAAGGCCGATAACGGTGACGCCTGGGTTGAGGTGAAGGGCCAGAAGATGGCGCCGCCGCAGATTTCCGCGGAAGTGCTGAAGAAGATGAAGAAGACGGCCGAAGACTACCTCGGCGAGCCGGTGACCGAAGCGGTGATCACCGTTCCGGCCTACTTCAACGACAGCCAGCGCCAGGCCACCAAAGACGCCGGTCGCATCGCCGGTCTGGACGTCAAGCGCATCATCAACGAACCCACCGCGGCCGCACTGGCTTACGGCATGGATAAGGCCAAGGGCGACCATACCGTGATCGTCTATGACTTGGGCGGCGGTACCTTCGACGTGTCGGTGATCGAGATCGCCGAAGTCGATGGCGAGCACCAGTTTGAAGTGCTCGCCACCAACGGTGACACCTTCCTAGGTGGTGAAGACTTCGACCTGCGTCTGATCGACTACCTCGTTGACGAGTTCAAGAAAGAGTCCGGAATGGACCTGAAGGGCGATCCCCTGGCGATGCAGCGCCTGAAGGAAGCCGCCGAGAAGGCCAAGATCGAGCTGTCCTCCGCTCAGCAGACCGACGTCAACCTGCCGTACATCACTGCAGACCAGACCGGTCCGAAGCACCTGAACGTGAAGATTTCCCGCGCCAAGCTGGAAGCCCTGGTGGAAGACCTGGTTGCTCGTACCATCGAGCCTTGCCGCATTGCCCTGAAGGACGCCGGCCTGGACGTATCCGACATCCAGGAAGTGATCCTGGTCGGTGGCCAGACCCGTATGCCGCTGGTGCAGAAGCAGGTTGCTGACTTCTTCGGCAAGGAGCCGCGCAAGGACGTGAACCCGGACGAAGCCGTTGCCATTGGTGCTGCCATCCAGGGCGCCGTACTGGCCGGTGACGTGAAGGATGTGCTGCTGCTTGACGTATCCCCGCTGACCCTGGGTATCGAAACCCTGGGGGGCGTGATGACCGCGCTGATCGAGAAGAACACCACCATCCCGACCAAGAAGTCGCAGGTGTTCTCCACTGCTGACGACAACCAGTCCGCCGTGACCATTCATGTGCTGCAGGGTGAGCGCAAGCAGGCTGGTCAGAACAAGTCCCTGGGCAAGTTCGACCTGGCCGAGATCCCGCCGGCTCCGCGTGGCGTACCGCAGATCGAAGTGACCTTCGACATCGACGCCAACGGCATCCTGCACGTGTCCGCCAAGGACAAGGCTACCGGCAAGCAGCAGTCCATCGTGATCAAGGCCAACTCCGGTCTGTCCGAGGAAGAAATCCAGCAGATGGTGCGTGATGCCGAGGCCAATGCCGAGGAAGACCGCAAGTTTGAAGAGCTGGCTGCTGCTCGTAACCAGGGTGACGCGTTGGTCCATGCCACTCGCAAGATGATCGCCGAAGCTGGCGACAAGGCCACTGCCGAGGAGAAGGCTGCCATCGAGAAGGTGCTGGGCGAGCTGGAAGTGGCTGTGAAGGGCGATGACAAGGCTGAAATCGAAGCCAAGATGAACGCCCTGTCCCAGGCTTCCACCCCGCTGGCACAGAAGATGTACGCCGAGCAGCCCCAGGCGGGCGAGCAGCCGCAAGCCTCTACTGCGGACAAGGCTGGCGACGATGCCGTCGACGCCGAGTTCGAAGAGGTCAAGGAAAACAAGTAAGTGTCACGCTTGCTTCCGCTCCAGCGTGCGGGGCTAGTCGCCCCGTACGCCTGATCCGCCACGCGGGAGCTTGCTCCCGCGTTGGCGTGTCTGGGGCTGGTGAATTTGAGAGTGCAGGAAACCTATGGCTAAACGTGACTTTTACGAGATCCTCGGTGTCGAGCGTGGCGCCAGCGAAGCCGACCTGAAGAAGGCCTATCGCCGTCTCGCCATGAAATACCACCCGGACCGCAACCCGGGCGACAAGGCTGCGGAAGAGCAGTTCAAGGAGGCCAACGAGGCCTACGAGATCCTTTCCGATGCCAGCAAGCGTGCTGCGTACGACCAGTACGGCCACGCCGGCGTCGACCCGCAAATGGGGGCGGGTGCTGGCGCCGGTTTCGGCGGTGCCAGCTTCTCCGATATCTTCGGCGACGTGTTCAGCGATTTCTTCGGTGGTCAGCGTGGCGGTCAGCGTGGCGGTCCGCAGCGCGGCAGCGATCTGCGCTACACCCTGGAACTCGACCTGGAAGAAGCGGTGCGCGGGACTACCGTGACCATTCGTGTGCCGACCCTGGTCAACTGCAAGACTTGTGAAGGCTCGGGTGCCAAGAAGGGCACCAGCCCTGTCACCTGTACCACCTGTGGCGGCATAGGTCAGGTGCGCATGCAGCAGGGCTTCTTTTCGGTCCAGCAGACCTGTCCGCGCTGTCACGGCAGCGGCAAGATGATCAGCGACCCCTGCGGCAGCTGCCATGGTCAGGGGCGCGTGGAAGAGCACAAGACCCTGTCGGTGAAGGTGCCGGCTGGTGTCGATACCGGCGACCGCATCCGCCTCTCTGGCGAAGGCGAGGCCGGTGCGCTGGGTGGTCCGGCCGGCGACCTCTATGTGGTGGTCAATGTACGCGAGCACCCGATCTTCCAGCGCGACGGCAAGCACCTCTACTGTGAAGTGCCGATCAGCTTCGCGGATGCGGCCCTGGGCGGCGAGCTCGAAGTGCCGACCCTTGATGGTCGGGTCAAGTTGAAGATTCCCGAAGCGACCCAGACCGGCAAGTTGTTCCGGCTGCGTGGCAAGGGCGTCGCTCCGGTGCGTGGCGGCGGTGCCGGCGACCTGATGTGCCGGGTCGTGGTGGAAACGCCGGTCAACCTGGACAAGCGCCAGCGCGAGTTGCTTGATGAGTTTCGCAAGACGCTACAGAGCGACGGCTCCCATTCGCCCAAGGCCAGCAGTTGGTTCGAGGGCATGAAGCGCTTTTTCGGCGATCTTTAAACGACGAGCTGGAAGGGGGCGGTGAAGTGCTTCAGGCTTTCCATGCCGCCTTCCAGCTCCAGGCTTACAGCTTGGAGCTTTTTTATGCGACGTATTGCTGTGGTGGGCGCCGCCGGGCGCATGGGCAAGAACCTGATCGAGGCAGTGCAGCAGGCGCAGGGCGCTGGCCTGACCGCCGCCATTGATCGTCCGGATAGTACCTTGGTCGGCGCCGATGCCGGTGAGTTGGCCGCGCTGGGTCGAATTGGCGTGCTGCTGTCGGGCGATCTGGCCAAGGTTGTCGATGATTTCGATGTGCTCATCGATTTCACTCACCCATCCGTGACCCTCAAGAACCTGGAAGTCTGCCGCCAGGCGGGCAAGGCTATGGTGATCGGCACTACCGGTTTTTCCGCTGAGGAAAAGGCCTTGCTGGCGACTGTTGCCAAGGAAATCCCGATCGTCTTCGCCGCCAACTTCAGTGTCGGCGTGAATCTTTGCCTCAAGCTGCTGGATACCGCCGCCCGCGTGCTGGGTGATGAGGTGGATATCGAGATCATCGAGGCTCATCACCGTCACAAGGTTGACGCGCCGTCCGGTACCGCGTTGCGCATGGGTGAAGTGGTGGCTGATGCACTCGGCCGCGACCTGTCCAGGGTGGCCGTCTACGGTCGCGAAGGCCAGACCGGCGCCCGCGCTCGCGAGACCATCGGCTTTGCCACCGTGCGTGCTGGCGACGTGGTGGGTGATCACACGGTGCTGTTCGCTGCGGACGGCGAGCGCGTTGAGATTACCCACAAGGCCTCCAGTCGTATGACCTTCGCTCGTGGCGCTGTGCGTGCGGCGCTATGGCTGGAAGGGAAGGAGGCGAATCTGTACGACATGCAGGACGTGTTGGGATTGCACTGAGTCGTTATTCGGGATGTCTTTCGGGTGGACCGAAATGACGCATTCCTGTAAACTGCAGCTTTAGTGTGTCCACTAAAAGTTACGCAGAAATGGCTCAGATAAAAAAGCGGGGTGACGGTATCAACGTCATCCCGCTTTTTTACAACCTGCGTTTGCTTCAGCCTTGATCTACGGGAGGTCTTCTTGACTAAGCCAGCCATACTCGCGCTTGCCGACGGCAGCATTTTTCGCGGCGACGCCATTGGGGCCGATGGCCATACCATCGGTGAGGTAGTGTTCAACACTGCCATGACCGGCTATCAGGAAATCCTTACCGATCCTTCCTATGCCCAGCAAATCGTTACCCTGACCTATCCGCACATTGGCAACACCGGCACCACGCCGGAAGACGCCGAAGCCAATCGCGTATGGGCCGCCGGCCTGATCATTCGCGACCTGCCGCTGCTGGCCAGCAATTGGCGTAACAAGCAGTCGCTGCCGGATTACCTGAAAGAGAACGGCACCGTTGCCATTGCCGGCATCGATACCCGCCGCCTGACCCGCATTCTGCGTGAAAAGGGCTCCCAGAATGGCTGCATCCTCGTCGGTGACGACGCCACTGAGGAGAAAGCACTGGAGCTGGCGCGCAGTTTCCCCGGCCTGAAAGGCATGGACCTTGCCAAGGTGGTGTCCTGCGAAAAACGTTACGAGTGGCGTTCCAGCGTATGGAACCTGGAATCCGACAGCCATCCGGAAATCGCTGCCAGCGAGCTGCCCTACCACGTGGTGGCCTATGACTTCGGCGTGAAGCTGAACATCCTGCGCATGCTGGTCGCTCGCGGCTGCCGCCTGACGGTAGTGCCGGCGCAGACTCCGGCAAGCGAAGTGCTGGCGCTGAATCCGGATGGCGTATTCCTCTCCAACGGCCCCGGTGACCCCGAGCCGTGCGATTACGCCATCCAGGCCATCCGCGAATTTCTCGATACCGAGATCCCGGTCTTCGGCATTTGCCTTGGCCACCAGTTGCTGGCCCTGGCCTCCGGCGCCAAGACCGTGAAAATGGGCCATGGCCACCACGGTGCAAACCACCCGGTGCAAGACCTGGATTCCAGCGTGGTGATGATCACCAGCCAGAACCACGGATTCGCTGTGGATGAGTCGACCCTGCCGGCCAATCTGCGTGCCACCCACAAGTCGTTGTTCGACGGTACCCTGCAGGGCATCGAGCGCACCGACAAGGTCGCCTTCAGCTTCCAGGGGCACCCGGAAGCCAGCCCTGGTCCGCACGACGTGGCGCCGCTGTTCGACCGCTTCATCGCGGCTATGGCCGAGCGTCGCTGAGACCGCTGAAGAGGCTAGCGAAGATGATGCCGACCCTGGGAATCACCGACCTCTGGACCTACGTTCTGGGCACGCTGTTCATCGTTCTGCTGCCGGGGCCGAACTCGCTGTTCGTGCTCGCCACCGCCGCCCAGCGCGGCGTGGGCGCCGGCTACAGGGCTGCCAGCGCGGTGTTCCTGGGCGATGCGATCCTGATGCTGCTGTCGGCACTGGGGATCGCCTCGCTGCTCAAGGCCGAGCCGATGCTGTTCCTCGGCCTGAAGTACGTCGGCGCGGCCTACCTGTTCTATCTGGGTGTCGGGATGCTTCGGGGTGGCTGGCAGAAGTTGCGCCAACCGGTCGAGCAAACCGTTCCAGTGAAGGACCTGGACGTCAATCAGCCGTTCCGTAAGGCGCTGCTGCTGAGTCTGTCCAACCCCAAGGCGATCCTCTTCTTCGTGTCCTTTTTCATCCAGTTCGTCGACCCGGGATACGCCTACCCCGGAGTGTCGTTCCTGGTACTGGGTGTGATCCTCGAAGTCATCAGCGCCCTTTACCTGAGTTTCCTGATTTTTTCCGGTGTGCGTCTGGCGGCTTGGTTCCGCCAGCGGCAACGGTTGGCTGCCGGCGCCTCAAGCGGCGTTGGCGCCCTGTTCGTCGGCTTTGGCGTGAAGCTGGCCACCGCAACCTTGTCCTGATTATTGCAACGAGAGTCCCATGCCCAAGCGTACAGACATCAAGAGCATCCTGATCCTCGGTGCCGGCCCCATCGTGATCGGCCAGGCCTGCGAGTTCGACTACTCCGGCGCTCAGGCCTGCAAGGCCCTGAAGGAAGAAGGCTTCCGCGTCATCCTGGTGAACTCCAACCCGGCCACCATCATGACTGATCCGTCCATGGCCGATGCTACCTACATAGAGCCGATCAAGTGGGCGACCGTCGCCAAGATCATCGAGAAGGAGCGCCCTGACGCCCTGCTGCCCACCATGGGTGGCCAGACCGCGTTGAACTGCGCCCTCGACCTGGAGCGTCACGGTGTGCTGGCGAAGTTCGGTGTGGAAATGATCGGCGCCAATGCCGACACCATCGACAAGGCCGAAGACCGCTCGCGCTTCGACAAGGCCATGAAAGATATCGGTCTGGCCTGCCCGCGCTCCGGCATCGCCCACAGCATGGAAGAGGCCTACGGCGTCCTCGAGCAGGTTGGTTTCCCTTGCATCATTCGTCCGTCCTTCACCATGGGCGGCACTGGCGGCGGTATCGCCTACAACCGTGAAGAGTTTGAAGAAATCTGCGCTCGCGGCCTGGATCTGTCCCCAACCAACGAGCTGCTGATCGACGAATCCCTGATCGGCTGGAAGGAATACGAGATGGAGGTTGTCCGCGATAAGAAGGACAACTGCATCATCGTCTGCTCCATCGAGAACTTCGATCCCATGGGCGTGCACACCGGTGACTCCATCACCGTCGCGCCGGCCCAGACCCTAACCGATAAGGAATACCAGATCTTGCGCAACGCCTCGCTGGCGGTGCTGCGTGAGATCGGTGTCGAGACTGGTGGTTCCAACGTGCAGTTCGGTATCTGCCCGGACACCGGCCGTATGGTCGTGATCGAGATGAACCCGCGCGTATCGCGCTCCTCGGCCCTGGCTTCCAAAGCCACCGGCTTCCCGATCGCCAAGATCGCCGCCAAGCTGGCCGTCGGCTACACCCTCGACGAGCTGCAGAACGACATCACCGGTGGTCGTACCCCGGCGTCCTTCGAGCCGGCCATCGACTACGTGGTGACCAAGGTTCCGCGCTTCGCCTTCGAGAAATTCCCGAAGGCCGATGCCCGCCTGACTACCCAGATGAAATCCGTGGGCGAGGTCATGGCCATCGGCCGTACCTTCCAGGAGTCCGTGCAGAAAGCCCTGCGTGGCCTGGAAGTGGGCGTTGCCGGCTTTGATCCCAAGCTGGACCTGAGCGATCCGGAGGCTGAAGGCATCCTCAAGCGCGAGTTGACCGTGCCCGGCGCCGAGCGTATCTGGTACGTCGCTGACGCCTTCCGCGCCGGCAAGACCATCGAGCAAGTGTTCGAGCTGACCAAGATCGACGAGTGGTTCCTTGTGCAGATCGAGGACCTGGTCAAGGACGAAGAGAAAGTCAAGACCCTCGGCCTGTCCGGCATCGACGCCGACCTGATGCGCAAGCTCAAGCGCAAAGGCTTCTCCGATTCGCGCCTGGCCAAGCTGCTCGGTGTGACCGAGAAGAATCTGCGCAGCCACCGCCACAAGCTGAAGGTACTTCCGGTATTCAAGCGCGTTGATACCTGCGCTGCAGAATTCGCCACCGACACCGCCTACATGTACTCGACCTACGAGGAAGAGTGCGAAGCCAATCCGTCGACTCGCGACAAGATCATGATTCTCGGCGGCGGTCCCAACCGCATCGGCCAGGGCATCGAGTTCGACTACTGCTGCGTACACGCGGCGCTGGCGATGCGCGAAGACGGCTACGAGACCATCATGGTCAACTGCAACCCGGAAACCGTTTCCACTGACTACGATACGTCCGACCGCCTGTACTTCGAGCCGGTCACCTTGGAAGACGTGCTGGAAATTGTCCGCGTCGAGCAGCCGAAGGGCGTGATCGTCCAGTACGGCGGCCAGACCCCGCTGAAACTCTGCCGAGCGCTGGAAGAGGCTGGTGTGCCGATCATTGGTACCAGCCCCGACGCGATCGACCGCGCCGAAGACCGCGAGCGCTTCCAGCAGATGGTGCAGCGCTTGAACCTGCGCCAGCCTGCCAACGCCACCGCGCGCAGCGAAGACGAAGCCCTGGCCCTGTCGAAGGGCATCGGCTACCCGATGGTGGTGCGCCCGTCCTACGTACTGGGCGGTCGCGCGATGGAAATCGTCTACCAGGAAGAAGAGCTCAAGCGCTACATGCGCGAAGCGGTGAAGGTGTCCAACGACAGCCCTGTGCTGCTTGACCGCTTCCTCAATTGCGCTATCGAAGTCGATATCGATGCAGTGTGCGACGGCGAAACCGTGGTGATCGGCGCGATCATGCAGCACATTGAACAGGCTGGCGTGCACTCCGGTGACTCCGCCTGCTCGCTGCCGCCGTATTCGTTGCCGCAGCACATCCAGGATGAGATCCGTGATCAGGTCAAGAAAATGGCCCTGGAGCTCGGCGTGGTCGGCCTGATGAACGTGCAGATGGCCGTGCAGGGCGAGGACATCTACGTCATCGAGGTCAACCCGCGCGCGTCCCGTACCGTGCCGTTCGTTTCCAAGTGCATCGGCGAATCGCTGGCCAAGGTTGCTGCCCGCGTAATGGCTGGCAAGAGCCTCAAGGAAATCGGCTTCACCAAGGAAATCATCCCGCCGTTCTTCAGTGTCAAGGAAGCGGTGTTCCCGTTCGCCAAGTTCCCGGGTGTCGACCCGATCCTCGGCCCGGAAATGAAGTCCACCGGTGAGGTTATGGGTGTCGGTGACACCTTCGGCGAAGCCTTCTCCAAGGCCCAGCTGGGTGCCAGCGAGATCCTGCCGAACTCCGGCACCGTGTTCATCAGCGTGCGCGAAGACGACAAGCCGATGGTCACCCAGGTCGCTCGCGATCTGATCGAGTTGGGCTTCGAGGTGGTCGCCACCTCCGGCACCGCCAAAGTGATCGAGGCGGCTGGTCTGCCGGTCCGTCGCGTGAACAAGGTGACGGAGGGCCGTCCTCATGTCGTTGACATGATCAAGAACGATGAGGTTACCCTCATCATCAACACCACTGAGGGGCGTCAGTCCATTGCTGACTCCTACTCAATCCGTCGTAACGCCCTGCAGCACAAGATCTACTGCACCACCACCATCGCGGCTGGTCAGGCGATCTGTGAGGCGCTCAAGTTCGGTCCCGAGAAGACCGTGCGCCGCTTGCAGGATCTCCATGCAGGAATCAAGGCATGACCAAATTTCCAATGACCGTCCAGGGCGCTCGCGCCCTGGAAGACGAACTCAAGCATCTGAAGACCGTACTGCGTCCGCAGATCACTCAGGCTATCGCCGAGGCGCGTGAGCTGGGCGACCTGAAGGAAAACGCCGAGTATCATGCCGCTCGCGAACAGCAAGGCATGGTCGAAGCGCGCATCCGGGACATCGAGGGGCGTTTACAGAACGCCCAGGTCATCGACGTCGCGGCGCTGCCGCGCACCGGCAAGGTGATCTTCGGTGTGACCGTGGACATTGCCAACGTCGAAACCGACGAAACCGTGACCTACCAGATCGTCGGCGACGACGAAGCAGACATCAAGCAAGGCAAACTGTCTGTCAGCTCTCCCATCGCCCGCGCCCTGGTGGGCAAGGAAGAAGGGGACGTGGTGACCGTCAAGACTCCGAGCGGCATCGTCGAGTACGAGATTGTCGAAGTCCGCCACGTTTAAGTCTTCGCCTTTCAGGGCTGGCGCCATCGCCTGGCAGCTGGCCCAGACCTTCTGGGTTGGCGGCCTCTGGCTGCTGCACTTCGTCATGTTGCCGGCGTTGGATCAAATCGGTCTGGCGCCGATGCTGGTGGAGGAGGTGGCTGCCAGTCTGCGGCCACTGCTGGTAGCTTTTGCTGGTTTCTGTGCCTTGCTTCAGGCCCTGCTGCTGATCCAGCATGCAGGGCTTGCGCGCCTTTGGCGCGATGCGCGTGCGCAGTTGCTGGCCGCGGTGCTGGCCCTGGTGGTGGTATTTCTGCTGGTGCGCTTCTGGGCGCCGGAAGCCTTGTACTGGCTGAACTTCAGTTATCTGTTGCTGGCCTTTTGTGGCCTGCTGCTGGTGATCCAGCCTTTGCCAGCAAAGCCGGTGGAGGGACGGGCGCGCTGAGCGCGCGCCCTTGGCGGGAGACTCAGAGACCGCTGAAGCGGCTGATGTTGGAGAGGTTGCGGTTCGGCTTCGGATTGCGGCGATAAACCAACGCCATCTTGCCGATGATCTGGACCAGCTCGCAGTTGCCGGCGGCGCAGAGTTCATCGATCAGGGCTCGGCGGTCATCACGTTCAATGATGCGGAACTGGACCTTGATCAGTTCGTGATCATTCAGCGCACGCTCCAGTTCGGCCAGCACACCTTCGGTCAGACCATTTTCGGCCACCGTCAATACCGGTTTCAGGTGATGACCGATAGATTTGTATTGCTTCTTGTGCTCCGGTGAAAGCGCCATAATCAGACCCTTGCGAAAAAAGGCTGGTAGTTTACCCGAGTGATTCCGGGGCGCACAGCCGAACACGAGGTATCCCGTGGCCAGCTCCAAGACTAGTCGTCGTTGGCCGAAAGAACACTTCGACGACCTGTGGGTCAGATGGCGCAGCTTCATTCGGGGCGACTTCACCGAAGGCGCGGTTGGTGATCGCCCGGTGGGCCTTGTGATTTCCGATATGGCCCCAATATGAATGGGGTAGGTGCGGCCGACCAACCGCCTGCCATGTTCTACAAGGTGCAGATGCGCAAGCCGCTTTCGTCGCGTGACCGCTCCCGCGAGCAATACCTGCTCGCACGCGGCTTCCGTCGGGAATAGACTGCAACGGATACCTGCTTCGCCGGTCCCATGAGTTGGGCCCGTCGCTGCGGGGAGGCTTCGATGCCTCATAAAGGGTTACAGACGGCGCCTGCCAGGGGTGGGGGTTGTGTAGTAAGTTAGGCCGGTTAACCACCAGCCGTCATGCGGGGTGCGCTCCAGGAAGGGGCCCGTTCCAGAGGGTAGCTAATTGAACGATATGGCAAAAAATCTGATCCTGTGGCTGATCATCGCTGCCGTGCTTGTCACGGTGATGAACAATTTCTCCAGCCCGAGCGAACCGCAGACTCTTAACTACTCGGAATTCATCGAGCAGGTTAAAGAAGGCAAGGTCGAGCGTGTTACCGTCGATGGCTTCGTCATCACTGGCAAGCGCAACGACGGCGAATCATTCAAAACCGTTCGTCCGGCAATTCAGGATGGTGGCCTTATCGGCGACCTGATCGATAACAATGTGATCATCGAAGGCAAGCAGCCTGAGCAGCAGAGCATCTGGACCCAGTTGCTGGTTGCCAGCTTCCCGATTCTGGTGATCATTGCAGTCTTCATGTTCTTCATGCGCCAGATGCAGGGCGGTGGCGGCGGCCGCGGTGGCCCGATGAGCTTCGGCAAAAGCAAGGCGCGCCTGCTTTCTGAAGACCAGGTCAAGACCACCTTTGCTGACGTTGCCGGTTGCGATGAGGCCAAGGAAGAAGTCAGCGAGCTCGTGGAGTTCCTTCGCGATCCGGGCAAGTTCCAGCGTCTGGGGGGCCGTATTCCGCGCGGCGTGCTGATGGTCGGCCCGCCCGGTACCGGTAAGACCCTGCTGGCCAAGGCTATTGCCGGCGAAGCCAAGGTGCCGTTCTTCACCATTTCCGGTTCCGACTTCGTCGAAATGTTCGTTGGTGTTGGCGCATCCCGTGTTCGCGACATGTTCGACCAGGCGAAGAAACATGCTCCTTGCATCATCTTCATCGACGAGATCGACGCTGTGGGTCGCCATCGTGGCGCCGGCCTGGGCGGCGGTCACGATGAGCGCGAGCAGACCCTCAACCAGTTGCTGGTTGAGATGGACGGTTTCGAGATGAACGACGGCATTATCGTGATTGCTGCGACCAACCGTCCTGATGTTCTGGACCCGGCACTGCTGCGTCCGGGGCGCTTCGACCGTCAGGTGGTGGTTGGCCTGCCGGATATCCGCGGTCGTGAGCAGATCCTCAAGGTACACATGCGCAAGGTGCCCATGGGTGACGACGTCGATCCGGGCGTGATCGCACGGGGTACCCCCGGCTTCTCCGGCGCTGACCTGGCCAACCTGGTCAACGAAGCGTCCCTGTTTGCCGCCCGCGTCAACAAGCGCCTGGTGGAAATGAAAGAGTTCGAGCTGGCCAAGGACAAAATCATGATGGGCGCTGAGCGCAAATCCATGGTCATGTCCGAGAAAGAAAAGCTCAACACGGCATTCCACGAGGCAGGCCATGCCATCGTCGGTCGTCTGGTGCCTGAGCATGACCCGGTCTACAAGGTCTCGATCATTCCCCGTGGCCGTGCTTTGGGCGTGACCATGTTCCTCCCCGAGGAGGATCGTTACAGCCTGTCCAAGCGTGCGCTGACCAGTCAGATCTGCTCGCTGTTCGGTGGCCGTATCGCCGAAGAGATGACCCTGGGCTTCGATGGCGTCACCACGGGCGCCTCCAACGACATCATGCGTGCCACCCAGATCGCCCGGAACATGGTGACTAAGTGGGGCCTGTCCGAGAAGCTTGGCCCGCTGATGTATGCGGAAGAGGAGGGTGAGGTGTTCCTGGGTCGCAGCGCCGGAGCCCAACACGCCAATGTTTCCGGCGAAACTGCGAAGCTGATTGATCAGGAAGTGCGCCGTATCATCGACGAGTGCTACAGCACCGCGAAGAACCTTCTGACCGAGAATCGCGACAAGCTCGACATGATGGCTGAGGCCTTGATGAAATACGAGACCATCGATTCCGAGCAGATCGATGACATCATGTCCGGCCGCGTTGCGCGCGAGCCAAAGGATTGGCAGGGCGGTTCCGGCACTTCTTCCGGTACTCCTGCTCCTCGCGAAGAAGTCGATCGCCCTGAAACCCCCATTGGTGGGCCGGCTGGCGAACACTAAGGCTTGTAGATGAAGTCAGTGCAGTACCCGACCCGGTTGCCTTGCGGCAACCGGGTTCTTGATTTGGCCCAGCCGCACGTTATGGGCATCCTGAATGTCACCCCTGACTCTTTTTCTGATGGCGGGCGCTTCAATGCGCGCGAAGCCGCGCTGCGTCACGCCGCGGAGATGGTGGCTGCCGGTGCGACCCTGATCGATGTCGGTGGCGAATCGACGCGGCCAGGTGCCCGGCCGGTCTCCCCGACCGAAGAACTGGAGCGCGTGGCTCCGGTGGTGGAAATCCTCGCCCGCGAGCTGGATGTGGTGATCTCGCTGGATACATCTACGCCCGCTGTCATGCGTGAAGGCGCTCGCCTCGGCGCCGGGTTGATCAATGATGTGCGTGCACTGCGTCGTGATGGCGCGCTGGACGCCGCCGCCGATACAGGGTTGGCGGTTTGTCTGATGCACATGCTCGGCGAGCCGGGCAACATGCAGCAGGATCCGCACTACCGGGATGTCGTACGTGAAGTCGGGGATTTTCTCACGGAGCGTACGCAGGCGTGCCTGGCTGCCGGGGTTCAGGGTGATCGGATCATCCTGGATCCGGGCTTCGGCTTCGCCAAGACCCTCGCGCACAACCTCAGCCTGTTCAAGCATCTGGAGGCGCTTCACGAGCTGGGGCGCCCTTTGCTGGTTGGGGTTTCGCGCAAAAGCATGATTGGTCAGGCGCTGGGGCGGGAAGTCCATCAGCGGCTGTCTGGCGGCCTCGCCCTCGCCGCACTCGCTGTGGCCAAGGGCGCCTGCATTCTACGCGTACACGATGTCGCGGAAACCGTTGACGCCGTCCGCATGATCGCCGCGGTGCAAGCGGCGGAATAAGAAAACACGGAGCACCCTCTCATGAGCAGAAAGTATTTTGGCACCGACGGTATTCGCGGGCGTGTCGGGCAGTTCCCGATTACTCCGGATTTCATGCTCAAGCTTGGCTGGGCCGCCGGTACGGCATTTCGTAAGCAAGGCAAATGCCGCATCCTCATCGGTAAGGACACGCGAATCTCCGGCTACATGTTCGAGTCTGCCCTTGAGGCCGGCCTGCTGGCAGCTGGCGCCGATGTGATGCTGCTCGGCCCTATGCCAACCCCGGCCATCGCGTACCTGACCCGCACCTTCCTGGCGGATGCGGGTATTGTCATCAGCGCCTCGCACAACCCGCACGACGATAACGGCATCAAGTTCTTCTCCGGCAAAGGCACCAAGCTCTCGGACGAGGTGGAGCTGATGATCGAGGGTCTGCTGGATCAGCCGATGACGGTGGTCGACTCTGCCCAGTTGGGCAAGGTGTCCCGCATCAACGATGCCGCGGGCCGTTACATCGAATTCTGCAAGAGCACCACGCCAATCAGCACCGACTTCGCCGGCCTCAAACTGGTAGTCGACTGTGCCCACGGCGCTACCTACAAGGTCGCCCCGAACGTGTTCCGCGAGCTCGGCGCCCAAGTGAGCGTGCTGGCGGCGCAACCTAACGGCCTCAACATCAATCACGACTGTGGTTCGACTCATATGGCCAGCCTGCAGGCTGCTGTTGTGGAGCAGAACGCGGATGTCGGTATCGCCTTCGATGGTGATGGCGATCGTGTTCTGATGGTCGATCACACCGGTGCGGTAGTGGACGGCGACGAGTTGATCTACCTGATCGCCCGAGACCTGCATGGTCGGGACAGGCTGAATGGCGGTGTGGTTGGCACGCTAATGAGTAACCTGGGCCTGGAGTTGGGTCTCAAGGAGCTTGATATTCCCTTCGTTCGAGCGAAGGTTGGCGACCGCTACGTGATGAGTGAACTCCAGGCCAATGACTGGACGCTGGGGGGGGAGAATTCAGGCCATATCGTTTGCAGCCATTTCACCACTACCGGGGACGCCATTGTCTCCGCCCTGCAGGTGCTGCTGGCCTTGCAGCGCAGTGGTCAGTCCCTGGCAGAAGCGCGTCAGCGCATGCGCAAGTGCCCGCAAGTGCTGATCAATGTGCGCTATGCCGGTGGTGATGTAGACCCCGTCAATCATCCGGCTGTGCAGGACGCTTGTGCTCGCGTCACGAACCAGATGGCCGGTCGTGGTCGCGTTCTGCTGCGCAAGTCTGGTACGGAGCCGTTGGTGCGTGTGATGGTCGAAGGCGACGACGAGAAGCTGGTGCGCAGCTATGCAGAAGAGCTGGCGAAAGTCGTGACTGAGGTATGTGCTTGATTTGTCTTGCTAGTTGGATTTCTCTTGGGTAACATCTGCGCCCACTTTGATCGACGAGATAAAGCATGCGCCGACCTCTGGTAGCCGGTAACTGGAAAATGCACGGTACCCGCGCCAGCGTCGCAGAGCTGATCAAAGGCTTGCGCCAATTGGCCTTGCCTGCTGGCGTCGAAGTCGCGGTAATGCCGCCCTGTCTGTACATCAATCAGGTCATTCAAGGCCTGGACGGTAAGTCGATTGCCTTCGGTGCGCAGAATTGTGCGGTAGAGCCGGTGCAGGGAGCCCTCACCGGAGAGATCGCGGCCAGTCAGTTGGCAGACGTAGGTTGCAGTCTGGTTCTGGTTGGTCATTCGGAGCGTCGCCTGATTCTGGGTGAAAGCGACGAAGTCGTGAGTCGCAAGTTTGCTGCTGCTCAATCCTGTGGTTTGATTCCGGTGCTTTGCGTCGGTGAGACCCGGGAGCAGCGCGAAGCTGGTAAGACGCTTGAGGTTGTTGGGCGTCAACTGGGTAGCGTGATCGAAGAGCTTGGTGTGGGCGCATTTGCGCGGGCGGTAATTGCCTATGAGCCGGTTTGGGCGATAGGTACGGGGCTGACAGCTTCGCCGCAGCAAGCGCAAGAAGTCCATGCGGCGATTCGGTCGCAGCTCTCGGCGGAGAATGCCGAAGTTGCTCGCGGCGTCAGAATTTTGTATGGCGGCAGTGTGAAGGCGGCCAGTGCGGCCGAGTTGTTCGGCATGCCGGATATCGATGGGGGGCTCGTTGGTGGAGCTTCCCTGAATGCGGATGAGTTCGGTGCGATTTGTCGCGCCGCAGGAAGCTGACAAGATGCTGGAAACTGTCGTAATTGTGGTGCATCTGCTGGGCGCGCTGGGTGTTGTTGGTCTGGTGTTGGTTCAGCAGGGGAAGGGTGCAGATGCTGGTGCATCGTTTGGCTCCGGTGCTTCGGCAACCGTATTCGGGAGCCAAGGTTCTGCTACCTTTCTGAGTAGAGTTACTGCTATACTCGCCGCGGTTTTTTTCATTACCAGCTTGGGTTTAGCGTACTTTGCTAAAGATAAAGCTGATGCGCTGAGCAACGTAGGCCTGCCGGATCCGGCGGTTCTCGAAGTTCAGCCAAGCAAGCCGGCAGCTGACGATGTGCCGGTGCTCGAAGAGCAGAAGCCAGCCACCCAGTCGGGTGATGTGCCTCAGGCTCCAGAGCAGAAGTAAGGCAAGTTTTGCCGAGGTGGTGGAATTGGTAGACACGCTACCTTGAGGTGGTAGTGGCCATAGGCTGTAGGGGTTCGAGTCCCCTCCTCGGTACCATACAAAGAGATGCCCGCAGCGATGCGGGCTTTCTTCTTAGTGGGATGTTCGGTTGACCATGCAAGGTGCTGGCCGTATACTCTCGCACCAGCTTTGACGCGGGGTGGAGCAGTCTGGTAGCTCGTCGGGCTCATAACCCGAAGGTCGTTGGTTCAAATCCAGCCCCCGCAACCAGTAGTCGCGAAGCCCCTTTTTAGGGGCTTTTTGCTAGCTGGACAGTTGACCTCCGATCACGGATCAGGTGGTTTGAATGGATGGGCGTTTCGCCCATTTTTTATTTGCACAGCATGCGAGAGGCAATCAGGTGTCGAGCAAGCTAGAACAGTTGCAGGCCTTGTTGGCCCCGGTAGTCGAAGCGCTCGGTTATCAGTGCTGGGGCATCGAGTTCCTGTCTCAAGGGCGGCATTCACTGCTGCGGATCTACATCGATCACGAAAACGGCATTCTCGTCGACGATTGCGAGAAGGTTAGCCGGCAGATCAGTGGTGTTCTCGATGTCGAGGACCCGATCAGCAGTGAGTACACCCTCGAAGTATCGTCACCGGGTATGGATCGACCGCTGTTCACCCTTGAACAGTTCGCGGCCCATGCTGGTGAGCTGGTTAAGATCAAGCTGCGTTCGCCCTTCGAAGGACGACGCAATTTTCAGGGGCTTCTCCGCGGGGTGGAGGAGCAGGACGTGGTGGTTCTTATTGAAGACCGCGAGTTCCTCCTGCCGATCGAACTGATCGACAAGGCCAACATCATTCCCCGTTTTGACTGAGACGCGGATCCCGCGGATCCAATGGATTGCGAAAGGCGAGGCGTACGATGAGCAAAGAAGTACTGCTGGTTGTTGAGTCGGTATCCAACGAAAAGGGTGTACCGGCTGGCGTGATTTTCGAGGCGCTGGAGCTGGCCCTGGCCACTGCTACCAAGAAGCGTTATGAGGACGAAGTCGACCTGCGTGTGGAAATCAACCGCCACAATGGTGTTTACGACACCTTCCGACGCTGGACTGTTGTCGAAGAAGACGATTTCGAGGACCCGGCTATCCAGCTGACCCTTGATCAGGCCCAGGAACGGGATGAACACGCCAAGATCGGCGACGTTATCGAAGAGAAGATCGAGTCTATCGAGTTCGGCCGCATCGCCGCGCAGACCGCCAAACAGGTCATCGTGCAGAAGGTGCGTGAAGCTGAGCGTGCTCAAGTGGTTGAAGCCTACCGCGAGAAGCTGGGCGACATCATCTCTGGCACCGTGAAGAAGGTCACTCGTGACAACGTGATCGTTGATCTGGGCAACAACGCCGAAGCCCTGTTGGCTCGCGAAGACATCATCGCCCGTGAAACCTTCCGTGTAGGGGCCCGTGTGCGCGCCCTGCTGAAGGAGATTCGCACCGAGAACCGTGGCCCGCAATTGATCCTGTCGCGCACTGCGCCACAGATGCTAATCGAGTTGTTCCGCATTGAAGTGCCGGAAATCGCCGAAGAACTGATCGAAGTGATGGCCGCCTCCCGCGACCCGGGTTCCCGCGCCAAGATCGCTGTCCGTTCGAAGGACAAGCGTATCGATCCGCAGGGTGCCTGCATCGGTATGCGCGGCTCCCGCGTCCAGGCCGTATCCGGCGAACTGGGTGGAGAGCGCGTCGATATCGTTCTGTGGGATGACAATCCTGCGCAGTTCGTGATCAACGCCATGGCTCCGGCCGAAGTGGTGGCGATCATCGTCGACGAAGATGCCCACGCCATGGACATCGCCGTTGCCGAAGACAATCTGGCCCAGGCTATTGGCCGTGGTGGCCAGAACGTGCGCCTGGCTAGCCAATTGACTGGCTGGACGCTGAACGTGATGACCGAAGCGGATATCCAGGCCAAGCAGCAAGCCGAAACCGGCGACATCCTGCGCGCCTTTGTCGATGAGTTGGAAGTGGACGAAGAGCTGGCTCAGGTACTGGTTGAAGAAGGCTTCACCAGCCTGGAGGAAATCGCCTACGTACCCATGGAAGAAATGCTCAGCATTGAAGGTTTCGACGAAGAAATCGTCAACGAGCTGCGTGCCCGTGCGAAGGACCGCCTGCTGACCAAGGCCATCGCGACCGAAGAGAAGCTGGCGGATGCCCAGCCTGCCGAAGACCTGCTTTCCCTGGAAGGCATGGACAAGGACCTGGCTGTTGAACTCGCTGTACGTGGCGTTATTAACCGCGAAGACCTGGCCGAGCAGTCGATCGACGACCTGCTCGACATCGACGGCATGGACGAAGAGCGTGCCGGCAAGCTGATCATGGCCGCCCGAGCCCACTGGTTCGAGTAAGTATCGCGGCCTGAGGAGAGAAGTGCATGACGCAAGTCACGGTGAAAGAACTGGCCCAAGTGGTCGATACACCGGTGGAGCGCCTGCTGCTGCAGATGCGCGAGGCGGGATTGCCGCACACCAGCGCCGAGCAGGTTGTAACCGACAATGAGAAGCAGGCGCTGCTGGCTCATCTCAAGAGCAGCCACGGCGAGCGCGTAGAAGAACCGCGCAAGATTACCCTGCAACGCAAGACCACCACCACGCTGAGGGTCGCCGGCAGCAAGACCATCAACGTCGAAGTACGTAAGAAGAAAACGTACGTCAAACGTAGCCCCGACGAGATCGAGGCAGAGCGTCAACGCGAGCTCGAAGAGCAGCGCGTGGCGGAGGAAGCTGCTCGCCTGAAGGCCGAAGAGGAAGCTCGTCTGCGCGCCGAAGAAGTTGCCCGTCGCGAAGCTGATGCGCGTGCGAAGGACGCCGTTGATCCTGCCAGGGCCGATGCCCCGGTTGCGGCTGCCGAGCCTGTTGCCACTCCGGCGACTGCCCCGGTAACCGCTCAGGTCGGTGCTGCCACACCAGCCGCTGCCGCTGCCGCTGCTGCCGCTGATCGCAAGAAGGAAGCGCCGCGTCCGGAGCGCGCTCGCGACGAGGATGATCGCCGCGACCGCAAGCACGCACAGCACCGTCCTTCGCTCAAGGAAAAGGAAAAGGTTCCGGCTCCCCGCGTTGCCCCGCGCAGTACCGAGGAGGAAAGCGATTCCTTCGGTCGTCGCGGTGGACGCGGCGGCAAATCCAAGCTGAAAAAGCGCAACCAACATGGGTTCCAGAGCCCAACAGGACCTATCGTGCGTGAAGTCAGCATTGGCGAGACCATTACAGTGGCCGAACTGGCCGCTCAGATGGCCGTCAAGGGTGCCGAAGTCGTCAAGTTCATGTTCAAGATGGGCACTCCCGTGACCATCAACCAGGTGCTCGATCGCGAGACCGCTCAACTGATCGCCGAAGAACTCGGCCACAAGGTCAAGCTGGTCAATGAGAACGCCCTGGAAGATCAACTGGCTGCGTCCCTGAAGTTTGAAGGCGAGGTGCTGACGCGTGCGCCGGTCGTGACCGTCATGGGTCACGTCGACCACGGCAAGACTTCGCTGCTGGACTACATCCGCCGTACCAAGGTGGCCAGCGGTGAAGCCGGCGGCATCACCCAGCACATCGGTGCTTACCACGTCGAAACCGATCGTGGCATGGTGACCTTCCTCGACACCCCGGGCCACGCTGCGTTCACCGCTATGCGTGCTCGTGGCGCCAAGGCTACCGACATCGTCATCCTGGTGGTGGCGGCTGACGACGGCGTGATGCCGCAGACCATCGAAGCGGTGCAGCACGCGAAAGCGGCTGGTGTACCGATCGTGGTAGCGGTCAACAAGATGGACAAGCCCGAAGCCAACCCGGACAACATCAAGAACGGCCTGGCCGCGTTGGATGTGATCCCGGAAGAGTGGGGCGGCGATACCCAGTTCGTACCTGTGTCGGCCAAGGCTGGTACGGGTGTCGACGAGCTGCTTGAGGCCGTACTGCTGCAGGCTGAAGTACTGGAACTCACTGCAACTCCGTCGGCCCCTGGCCGTGGCGTTGTGGTCGAGTCTCGTCTGGACAAGGGCCGTGGCCCGGTGGCTACCGTGCTGGTCCAGGACGGTACCTTGCGTCAGGGCGACATGGTTCTCTGCGGCGTCAACTATGGCCGCGTCCGCGCCATGCTCGACGAGAATGGCAAGCCGGTGAAAGAAGCTGGCCCGTCCATCCCGGTCGAGATCCTCGGCCTGGACGGTACGCCGGACGCCGGTGACGACCTGACCGTGGTCGCTGATGAGAAGAAGGCCCGCGAAGTTGCCCTGTTCCGTCAAGGCAAGTTCCGCGAAGTCAAACTCGCGCGCCAGCAGTCCTCCAAGCTGGAGAACATCTTCGAGAACATGGGGCAGGACGAGAAGAAGACCCTCAACATCGTGCTCAAGTCCGATGTGCGTGGTTCTCTCGAAGCCCTTCAGGGCGCCCTGGCCGACATCGGCAACGAGGAAGTTCAGGTGCGTGTGGTCGGTGGCGGTGTCGGTGGTATCACCGAGAGCGACGCCAACCTGGCGCTGGCGTCCAACGCCGTGCTGTTCGGCTTCAACGTGCGTGCTGATGCCGGCGCGCGCAAGATCGTCGAGCAGGAAGGTCTGGACCTGCGCTACTACAACATCATCTACGACATCATCGAAGACGTTAAGAAAGCACTGTCCGGCATGCTGGGCAGCGAAGTCCGGGAGAACATCCTGGGTATCGCCGAGGTGCGCGACGTGTTCCGCTCGCCAAAGTTCGGCGCGGTTGCCGGCTGCATGGTTACCGAGGGTCTGGTACACCGCAACCGTCCGATCCGCGTACTGCGCGACGATGTAGTGATCTTCGAAGGCGAACTGGAGTCCCTGCGCCGCTTCAAGGACGACGTGTCCGAGGTGCGTGCCGGCATGGAGTGCGGTATCGGCGTGAAGAGCTACAACGACGTCAAGGTCGGCGACAAGATCGAAGTCTTCGAGAAGGTCCAGGTGGCGCGCACGCTGTAAGTGTCGCGCTTGCCACAAGCCCGGAGCCAGGAGCTGGAAGCCATCGCTTTCTACTCCTGGCTTTTGGCTTTTTAAGTGTTCATGAGTGAAACGAAATGGCTAAAGACTACAGCCGTACCCAACGCATCGGTGATCAGATGCAGCGTGAGCTGGCGCTGCTGATTCAGCGTGAGATCAAGGACCCGCGCTTGGGTCTGGTGACCATTACTGCGGTGGACGTGAGCCGCGACCTGTCCCACGCCAAGGTGTTCATCACCGTGATGGGCCAGGACGACAATGCCGAGAAGGTCGAGTTGAACCGCGACATCCTGCAGGATGCCGCCGGATTCCTGCGCATGCAGCTGGGCAAGGCCATGAAGCTGCGCAGCGTACCGCAACTGCACTTCCACTACGACGCCAGTATCCGTCGCGGTGCTGAGCTGTCGGCGCTGATCGAGCGCGCCGTGGCGGAAGATCGCAAGCACCCGGGCAACGACGAGGAGTAATGGCGTGGCCCAGGTAAAACGTATCCGCCGTAACATCAGCGGCGTGCTGATTCTCGACAAGCCGCGCGGCATGAGCTCCAACGCTGCGCTGCAGAAAGTGCGCTGGCTGCTCAATGCCGAGAAGGCTGGTCACACCGGCAGCCTCGACCCGCTCGCGACCGGCGTTCTGCCCTTATGTTTCGGTGAGGCGACGAAGTTCTCCCAGTACCTGCTGGATGCCGACAAGGGTTACGAAACCCTGGCCCAGCTAGGGGTTACTACTTCCACCGGCGATGCCGAGGGTGAGGTGATCGAGCGTCGCGAGGTGACCGCCGGTCGCGAGGATATCGAAGCCCAATTGCCGCGTTTTCGCGGCGAAATCAAGCAGATACCACCGATGTACTCGGCTCTGAAAAAGGACGGTCAGCCGTTGTACAAGCTGGCGCGTGCTGGTGAAGTAGTGGAGCGCGAGGCGCGTTCTGTTACTATTGCGCGCCTGGATTTGCTGGCGTGTGAGAACAGCCAGGCAAGACTGGCCGTAGCCTGCAGCAAGGGCACCTATATCCGTACCCTGGTCGAGGATCTCGGCCAGGCTCTGGGATGCGGAGCCCACGTAGCAGAACTGCGCCGGACCCAGGCAGGCCCCTTCGGGTTGGACCAGGCGATCAGTCTGGAGACACTGGAGAAGGCCCACGCCGAAGGCGGCAACGAGGCACTGGACCAGTTCCTCCTGCCGGTCGACAGCGGATTGGAACACTGGCCGCTGATCCAGCTGACAGAGCACAGCGCCTACTACTGGCTTCACGGCCAGCCGGTGCGGGCTCCGGAAGCACCGAAGTTCGGCATGATGCGAGTGCAGGATCATACCGGTCGCTTCATCGGTATCGGTGAAGTGAGCGACGACGGGCGCGTAGCGCCGCGTCGACTGATTCGGTCGGAATGACCGATCCGAGGATGGCTGTCAATAGGCACGGTCAATCCTCTTTTTTGAACACGGGACACAGGTCCCGGCCTATTACTCTCAGAGGAAGCCCATCATGGCACTGAGCGTTGCTGAAAAAGCCCAGATCGTTAACGAGTACAAGCAAGCTGAAGGCGATACCGGTTCTCCGGAAGTGCAGGTTGCCCTGCTGACCGCCAACATCAACAAGCTGCAGGATCACTTCAAGGCCAACGGCAAAGACCACCACTCCCGTCGTGGTCTGATCCGCATGGTTAACCAGCGCCGCAAGCTGCTGGACTACCTGAAGGGTAAGGACACCACTCGTTACAGCGCCCTGATCGGTCGTCTGGGTCTGCGTCGCTAAGCGACACAGATGAGCTGGAAGCTGGAAAACCGGAAGCTGGACATCGTTCCAGCTTTCGGCTTTCCAGCTTCTGGTTTTTTAGGGGATTGAAACGGGTCCGACTCCCGACACTCCCACCATTTCCCCCAAGGCAACACAGAGAAGGAAAACACCGTGAACCCGGTAATCAAGAAGTTCCAGTTCGGTCAATCGACCGTTACCCTCGAGACTGGCCGTATCGCCCGTCAAGCCTCCGGTGCCGTTCTGGTCACCATGGACGAAGATGTCACCGTACTGGTGACTGTGGTTGGCGCCAAGCAAGCCGACCCGGGCAAGGGTTTCTTCCCGCTGTCCGTTCACTACCAAGAGAAAACCTACGCTGCCGGTCGTATCCCCGGTGGTTTCTTCAAGCGTGAAGGCCGTCCTTCCGAGAAGGAAACCCTGACCTCGCGCCTGATCGACCGTCCGATCCGTCCGCTCTTCCCGGAAGGTTTCCTGAACGAAGTGCAGGTTATCTGCACCGTGGTTTCCACCAACAAGAAGACCGATCCGGATATCGCCGCCATGATCGGTACCTCTGCCGCCCTGGCTATCTCCGGCATCCCGTTCAGCGGCCCGATCGGCGCTGCTCGCGTGGCCTACCACGAAGAGACCGGCTACCTGCTGAACCCGAACTACGAGCAGCTGAAAGCTTCTGCCCTGGACATGGTCGTTGCCGGTACCGAAGACGCCGTGCTGATGGTTGAGTCCGAAGCGCAAGAGCTGACCGAAGACCAGATGCTGGGCGCCGTGCTGTTCGCCCACCAGGAATTCCAGTCCGTGATCAACGCGGTCAAGGAATTTGCTGCCGAAGCCGGCAAGCCGACCTGGAACTGGAGCGCTCCTGCCGAGAACACCGCCCTGCTCAGCGCCATCAAGGCCGAGTTCGGCGAAGCCATCTCCCAGGCTTACACCATCACCATCAAGCAGGATCGCTACAACCGTCTGGACGAGCTGCGTGACCAGGTCATCGCCCGCTTCGTTGGCGAGGAAGACGGTCAGTTCCCGGCTGGTGAAGTGAAGGATGCCTTCGGCCTGCTGGAATACCGCACCGTTCGCGAGAATATCGTCAACGGCAAGCCGCGTATCGACGGCCGTGACACCCGCACCGTACGTCCGCTGAAGATCGAAGTCGGCGTGCTGGACAAGACCCACGGTTCTGCCCTGTTCACCCGCGGCGAAACCCAGGCCCTGGTCGTTGCCACCCTTGGCACCGCACGCGATGCCCAGCTGCTGGACACCCTGGAAGGCGAGCGCAAGGACGCCTTCATGCTGCACTACAACTTCCCGCCCTTCTCGGTGGGTGAGTGCGGCCGTATGGGCAGCGCCGGTCGCCGTGAAATCGGCCACGGTCGTCTGGCCCGTCGTGGCGTTTCCGCCATGCTGCCGAAAGGCGACGAGTTCCCCTACACCATCCGCGTGGTTTCCGAGATCACCGAATCCAACGGCTCCAGCTCCATGGCTTCCGTCTGCGGCGCCTCCCTAGCCCTGATGGACGCCGGTGTGCCGATGAAGGCCCCGGTTGCCGGTATCGCCATGGGTTTGGTCAAGGAAGGCGACAAGTTTGCCGTCCTGACCGACATCCTCGGTGACGAAGACCACCTGGGCGACATGGACTTCAAGGTAGCCGGTACCGCCAAGGGCGTGACCGCGCTGCAGATGGACATCAAGATCAACGGCATTACCGAAGAGATCATGGAGATCGCCCTGGAGCAGGCTCTGGAAGCGCGCCTGAACATCCTCGGCCAGATGAACCAGATCATTGCCCAGTCCCGCAGCGAGCTGTCGGCCAACGCTCCGACCATGATCGCGATGAAGATCGACACCGACAAGATTCGTGACGTCATCGGCAAGGGCGGCGCCACCATCCGTTCGATCTGCGAAGAGACCAAGGCCTCCATCGACATCGAAGACGATGGCAGCGTGAAGATCTTCGGCGAGACCAAGGAAGCTGCCGAGGCTGCGCGTCAGCGCGTTCTGGGCATCACCGCTGAAGCCGAAATCGGCAAGGTGTACGTCGGCAAGGTCGAGCGCATCGTTGACTTCGGTGCCTTCGTCAACATCCTGCCGGGCAAGGACGGTCTGGTGCACATCTCGCAGATCAGCGACAAGCGCATCGACAAGGTTACCGACGTGCTGCAGGAAGGCCAGGAAGTCAAAGTCCTGGTTCTCGACGTCGACAACCGCGGTCGCATCAAGCTGTCGATGAAGGACGTGGAAGCTGCCGAGGTTTCCGGCGTCTGATAATCGCCAGCCGATAAAAGAGAGGGCCCCTTGCGGGCCCTCTTTTTTTGCCAGGAGAATGGCGAACCGCCATCGTGCCTGGAACAGTCATGGACAAGACGCTCTGCCAGTATCACCCCGCCCAACCCGCGACTTGGCACTGTGTGCCCTGTCAGCGCCATTTCGGCGACTGCTGCATCCCACTCAATGCCGACGCCCCGGATGACAGCCCGGCGTGTCCGCTCTGTCGTAGTCAGTTGACCTTCCTCGGCGCTGCCAATACTGCCCAGCCCTTCTGGGAACGTCTGCCTCAATTCTTCGGCTATGGCATGCAGGCGGGGCCGCTGGCGTTCAGCGCGCTACTGGCCCTGGCCGGCCTGTTCATGCCGCGCTCGCTCATTCTCTGGGTTGCCCTGTTGAGTGTCGCCACCAAGTACTTCCACAGTGTCATCGAGGCCAGTAGCGAAGGCGAGCGCGAGGCGCCGAGCCTGATCAGTGCCTTCAGCGGCGAAGGCTTCTCCCTGTTCTTCAAGCAGATGCTGGTGTTTGCCATCGCCTTCGGTGCGCTCTGGCTGGCCGGGGACTTCAACAGCGAGACCCTATTCTGGGTGGTGAACATCGCCATCGTGCTCATGCTGCCGGCCAGCATCATCCGGCTGGCGTTGAGCAAGGAACTGGGGGCGGCGCTTAGTCCCGACCAGGTTGGCGAGGTGATCAAGGCGATGGGCTGGCGTTACCTTATTCTCTGCGCCTTCCTGTTCATCCTCTGGCAGTCCCCCGGCTATGTGGCCTGGATGCTCTCCAGCGGTCTGCCCAAGGTGGTGCTGATGCCCATCGCCACGTTCCTGTTCGGTTACTTCGGCGTGGTGATGTGCAGCATGATGGGCTACGCCGTGTTCCAGTATCAGGGCGCCCTGGGTTTCGCAATTGCTGAAGAAGGCACCCAGCAGGGAGTGCCGGAGAACGAGTGGCGCCGTCGCAAGGCGCTGGCCGAAGCCGAGATTCGCCTGAAGGAAGGGCAGAGCGACGGCGCGCTGGAAACGCTCGCCAACGCGCTGCACCGAGATCCTGATGATCTGCGTCTGAACGAGCGCTACCACCAGTTGCTGTTTGGCTTGGGTGCCCAAGAGCGCTGCCTGCGCCACCTGGATCATTATCTGCCACTGGCCGCCCGGCAGAATCCGGCCCTGGCCGCCACCGCGCTGCTCAATGCCCGCCAGTTCAAAGCCGACTTCCTGCCGGCTGACGCCCTGGTCTGCGAGCAGGTCGCCGCGGCGCTGCTGGATCGTCACAAGGTGCGCGAGGCCCTGAGCCTGTTGCGCAATCTCCACCAGCGCTTTCCCGATTACCCGCACATCCCTCGCGCCTACTTGCTCGCGGCCCGTGGCTTCGCTGAGGGTCTGGGGCAATTGGAGTCTGCGCAGAAGCTGCTGGCCTATGTTCGCGCGCGGTATCCCGCCTCGCCGCTGCTCGACCAGATCAGTGCGCTAGAAACCACCATTGCGCGGTTGAGCAGTTCTGGCTGATGAGACAGGCTTCATCGTGCAGTCTGCAAGGCGAACGGGCGGCGAACTTGCAGACTGCATGCAGGTAGATCCTGATTGATGAGCTTATGCTGTTGTTTTTAAGAGGTTTTTCTGTACTTCGGGAACTGGCACAGGCCTTGCGGTATTTCTGGTGACCCTGCAGCCGGGAGTTTGCTGCAGATGTTCCGAAGAAGAGAGGAGGCCCACCTCATGAAACAGTCTTTCACCCAGTGGACCTTTGCCGCTGTCACGGCTGCCGCCCTGAGCCTGCCGTTCGCGGCGGGCGTCCATGCAGAAACCAGTGGTCACACGATGTTGGCAGCCAGCGAGACCATGCAGAAAGCCGAAGAGGCGGTCTCCGATACCTGGATCACCAGCAAGGTCAAATCCACCTTCCTGGCCGACAAGAACCTCAGTGGCATGGATATCAAGGTTGAAACCAATCAGGGCGTGGTCGCACTGTCCGGAATGGTGAGGTCCGATGCCGAGCGTGATCTGGCCATCGAGACGGCCAAGAACATCAAAGGCGTCACCGCGGTTTCCGCCGACGGCCTGAAATCCGCCGAGTAATTCCGGGCAGGCCGGGTAGGAAGACAAGGCCCCGCAGTTGCGGGGCCTTGTCGTTGGTGGCGATTAGCGCGCCAGGTGCTGCTGGTAGAGCGCTAACTTGTGGGTCTGTTCCGCTTCGGGGAAGGCTTTGCGAAGGTACTGGCCGAGCTCGCCCACACCGCGCAGGTCTTGGCGCTGACCCAGCTGCTTGGCCAGTTGCAGCGTCAGGCTTGGGAGCAGAGACGGCACTGGGCTTGCCTGGCAAAGCCGGCGCCAGGGCGCCAGGGCGCGGGTGCTGTCGCCGGCCTTGATCAGTCGCTGCAGCAGGTGCAGGAGCACGGCGGGGTGCTGCAGCAGGCGTTGTTGCGGGTCGGCGACATCGTCCGCCAGTTTCTGCAGCAGCGGCAGAGCGGCGGTTTGCTCCGGCAGGTTGAACAGCTGCTTCAGTACGGCAGTCAGCAGCGGCTTGTCCTGGCGGCTCTTGGCGAGCGGATAGAGGCGTTCCAGCAGTGACAGCCGGCCGGGATAGCGCTGCAACAGGTCGAGCCCACGGGGGGCGGCCTGATCAAGGGCGAAGCGACTGATCAGTTGATCCAGAGCGGCGAGCTCCCGCTTGAAGGGGGCGTCCGGGTCCTCCTTGTTCAGGTACGCCTCATCCACCGTGAGCAGACCCGCGAGGCGCAGCAGCCAGGTGGCGAGGAAGCCGAAGGCGAGGCCTCCGAGGTGGGCGTAGTAGTTCACGTGATCGTCGGCCGACAGCACGCCATACAGCTCCTTGCCGAGCCAGGCGGGCAGTATCCACAGGGCGGGCGCCTTGAAGTAACCGATTAAAGGGCCGAGCCAGTAGAAGAACCTGATCTTGCGCAGGCCGTAGACGCCGATGGTCATGCCCATCAATCCTGAGACCGCTCCCGAGGCGCCGATACCTGCTACCCAGACCGGGTCCAGGGCCCACCAGAGCAGGTGCGAGGCGAGGCCGCTGGTCAGGTAGAGGCCGAGGTAGACCCAGCGCCCCAGGGCCGCTTCCAGCGCGAAGCCACAGATGAACAAGAAGATCATGTTGCCCAACAGGTGATCGAAGCTGCCGTGCAGGAACATGGCGCCGAACAGTCCCTGAACGCTGAACTTGTTGGGGATGAAGCCGAAGCGCTGTGCGCTGATTCTGTCCCGTGCCGCCTCGGCCTTCTGCCGCGCTTGCTGCCAGTCAGCGTCAGCTTGATAGGCTGGGGAGCGGTGCAGCCAATCCTCGAATTCCAGGTCGCGGAGGATGATCGTCGCGAGGTCCTGGCGGCGCATGGCGTCGATGGTGCGGCGCTGGTCCGGGTCGAACTTCTCGCGTTCCACCAGGTGACCGACGAACAGTGCGCGCTCTCGATTGAGCAAGCCGCCATCCAGATAGAGCTGTTGCGCCTCTTGTCCCCGCGCCTGGTCGCCGCCCTGGTAGACGACGTAGATCAGCGTATTGAGCAGGATCAGCAGCAGTGTGATGACCGGCGGTCGTCGCCAGTCCAGGGGTTGATCGGCAGGGAGAATGATCATCGCGCGCCTCAGTCGCGCTTGCTATCGATCTGGTTGAGGCGGCCGCCAACGAATCTCAGGTAGTAGTACATGCCGTTGCTGGGACCGTAGACCCACTCTTCCGTCTGCATTTCCTGGCGTCCGCTGCTGGTTTCCGTGTAGCCAATAAAGCTGCGCGAAGCGGGGTCGCCGCACTTGCGCTGGACCTCGACGCTACGGTCGCCGAGGCTGACCAGTTTGCTTTCGCAGCGGAAGGTGCCGGCATTGGCCTCTGAGGCCAGGAGAAGGGCGGTTGTGAAGAGGCACACGAGGGCTTTCATATGGCGGGCATCCTGTCCTGAGCTAATCAGCCGCAGAGCCTAACATCCTGTCTGAGAGCCTGTCAGTTGCTCCGTTTGCTGCTGATATTACGCAGGCGATTGCCCTCGAAACGGAGGAACTGGTACATGCCGTTGCGCGGCCCGTAGACCCATTCTTCCACTCGCACCTCGTTGCGCATGTTGTACTCGTCGACCACTTCCCGGAAGCCCAGATCGGCGCGGTTGACTGGCTCGCCGCACTTTTCCAGTACTTCGCTGGTCGTGTCGTCGAGGCTGATGAGGTTGCTGTTGCAGCGCAAGGTTGACGATGCCTGGGCGTTGCCCAGCGCCAGCAGCAGGGGTAGGCAGAGCAGGAGGCGGAGTTTCACGGGGATGTCCGAGATTGTGGAGGTGGTTAAAGCCTACACCGGGTGGCCTTGTGACGTCAGCGGCTGCGCCGTGTTTCGATGCGCACCAGGCGATTGCCCTCGAAGGTGAGGATGCTGAGCATGCCGTTGTTGGGCCCGTAGACCCACTCTTCCACACTGAACTCGCGTCGGTCGTAGGAGCCCAGGGTGTAACCGACGAGGTCGCGATGCACCGGCTCGCCGCACTTCTGCAGGACTTCGAAGGTGCGGTCGCCGATGCTGATCAGCTTGCTGCCGCAGCGCATGGTCTCTGCCCCGGCCGGAGTGGCCAGGACGAGCGCCAGCAGGGCGAACGGCAGCGTGCGCATGGGGCCTCCTATTCACTGTCCAGATGCAGGGGCGAGATCACCTCTCCTGCCTGGTTGGGCTCCACCAGGCTGACGTCCAGCAGGAAGATGCGGTCGTCTGCGAGGCCGCCGCGATCCACCAGGTAATCCTTGATGCTGACGGCGCGAGCCTGGCCCAACTGGCGGAGCAGCAAATCGCTCTGTGCCCAGGAAACCAGAACGGCCTCGCGCAGTTTGGCGGCGCGCTGGTCGCTGTCCAGGTCTTTCCACTCGGCCGGCGGCTGCTGCTTCAGGCGGGTGCGGTAGATACCTTCCAGCATAGGCGCCTTCTCGTCGTCCGGGACTTCGATCTGGCTGGCCTCAGCAGGAACCTTGTCGCCCCGGCGCTGGGCGATCTTGTAGTAGGTGCTCTGGAACTCCCGATTCAGGCGTTGCTCCGCCAGCAGGGGACCGTCGGCGGTCTTGGCGCTGGTGCCTTCCACCTCCAGGCGCAGGGTTGGACGTTTTTTCAACGCGTCGGCCAGGGTATCCAGCGACTTCTGTGCCTCGGCGTCCAGCTCGCTGCTGCCGGCCGGGAAGGGCACCTGGCCGAGGTCTTCGCTGCTGCCGCCCACCAGACCGGCGACAAAGTTGAAAGGCGCCTGCACGGCGCGCAGCACCAGGTTGCGCAGGGTCTGCCAGACGATGGGGGCGACGCTGAATTGCGGATCGTTGAGGTTGCCGGCCACCGGAAGCGAGATATCGATCTTGCCTTCGGTGTCCTTGAGCAGGGCCACGGCCAGGCGCACCGGCAGGTCGACTGCGTCGGGACTGGAGACCTGCTCACCGAGCTGCAGCTGTTCCAGCACCAGATGGTTTTCGGCCTTCAGCTGGCCCTTCTCGATCTGGTAGTGCAGGTCCAGGTTCAATCTGCCCTTTCGGATGCGGTAGCCGGCGAACTTGCCGGAATAGGGCGTCATGGTGGTCAGCTCAACTCGCTTGAAGCGGGTGGCGATGTCCAGGCTGTCCAGCGGGTTGAAGGGGTTCAGGCTGCCCTTGATGGTCACTGGCGCATAGCGGTCCACCTTGCCGTTCACCGCTACCTTGGCGGGCTTGGGATTCCGGTTGTCGAGGGTGCCGATTTCGCCATTGAGCTGCTGGATGGCGGTGGCGAAGTTAGGCGTCAGGCTGAAGTCGGCGAAGTTCGCCGAGCCGTCCTTGATGTCGATGCCACCGATACGAATACCCAGGGGCTTGCCGACGGATTCCGGTTTGGCAGGGGCGGTGGCTTGGGCGCCGGCTTCGGTGGGTTGCTTGATCACCAAGTCGCTGGCGTTGGTGGTCAGGTCTTCGTTGATGATGAAGCGCGCGTAGGGCTGGTTCAGGCTCACCTTGTCGATGTTCAGGCTGTCGCCATGCTGGTAGTTGAGGCCATCCACCAGCAACTGCTGCCATCTGACGAAATCGCGTTCCTTGATCGTATCCAGCGTATGCAGCTGGTTGACAGTCGCCCGGCCGGTGATGCCCAGGGCTAGCGGCTCGGTGCTCTTGAGGTCGACGTTGAGGTCGCTGTCGAGCATGCCGCTGCGCAGTTCCAGGCGGACGAAGGGACTGAGGTAGGCCTGGGCGATCCGCAAATCGACGTCGCGGGTCTGCACCTGCAGCTTGGCAGAGGTCGGCTTGAGCTGGACCTGGCCAACCGCCTGCACCTTGCCCTGCTTGCCGAGTCCGGTGTCGAGGCTAAGGTTGAAGGGTGTTTCGCCGCGACTGTCGAAGTCCTTGAGGTCGAGGTTCAGCGGGCCGAGCTCCACTTGTACCGGGTCCTTGGGTACCCGGTCGGCGAGGTGGACCTTGTAGCCGCGCAGCTGGGTTTCACGCAATTTCACCACCCAGGGTTTGCCGGGTTCGTCCTTGGACTCGGCCTGATCAGGTGCGGGCTTTTCTTCGGCCTTGGGCGCGGGCTTGGCCTCACTGGCGAAGAGCTTCTGCCAATCGAGCTGGCCGTCCGACTCTCGGGCAGCCCAGGTCTCCAGATTCTGGCTGTGGATCTTGCCGATCAGCACTTCCTGCTTGACCAGGTCCAGGGTGCTGTCGCTGACCTCCAGCACGTCCAGGTTGACCAGCGGGCGATTGTCCGGCGCCTTGATGGCGAAGGGCGCGACCTTGATCCAGATCTTGTCCAGATTCAGCTGGGTGCCCTCGGCCAGGCTCAGCCTGTAGTCGGTGGACAGGCTTACTACGCCCTTTTCCAGCACCAGCGGCACAGCATCGCGGACATAGGGCCAGACGCCCTTGAGATTACCTTCGGTAAGCTTGAGCGTACCGCTGGAACTGAAGGGCACCAGGCTGATCCGGCCTTCCCAGTCGATCCGCCCACCGTATGGCCCGGTGGCGACCAGGGACATCTCGGAACTGTCGTCGGGCAGGGTGCTGAGATTGCGCAGTTCCAGATTCAGGGAGTCGTAGACGAACTCGATGGGTTCGCTCGGACGAAGGTCCTGGAAGTGCAGGCCCCCCTCGCTCAGCTCGATGCGGTCGATACGCAGCGGAAAGGGACCTCCCGCGGGTTCCTCTGGCTTGGGTTCGCTGGGTGGCAGCTTGAACAGCTGGGCCAGGTTGAGCTTCCCATCCTTGGCAAACAGCACCTCGGTGGTGGACTTGTCCAGCTCCACGTCCGCCAGGTGCAGGGCGTTGGACCAGAGGCTGTCCAGTTGCAGGTTGGCGTAGAGGCGCTCGAAGCCGAGATGCTCGGTCTTGTCATTGCCGATGTGCAGGCCCCAGAGCGTCAGCTCCAGGCTGAAGGGGTTGAGCTGGATGCGTTCCAGCCGCGCGGGGACGGTGGCGTACTGGGTCAGTTGCTGGTTGGCCACCCGCAGGGCGATCCCCGGGATGATCAGAAAACCAAGCAGACTGTAGAGGGCTACGACGATCAGCAGGGCGCAGGCGGCCCGTTTCAATCCTTTGTACATGAGGCGTCAACTATCCCGGCAAAGAGTGCCTTGGATTATGGCACGGCCTCAGGGTTCCGCCTGACGGTTGGCTCTCGTTGTCGCAGAGCCTTCAGAGTTGAAGAACCAGGGTCTTGAGCGGTGGGCGCCCATCGCTTGAGGGGAAGTCGGAAGCGGGCGCCAGCTGCTGGCAATCGCGCACCGGTCGACCCAGTTTGCTGGCGCAGCGCAGCACTTGCTCGCGCCAGTCCTCCATGGCCACCCTGGCCAGGTTGTTGTTGCACACCAGCACGCCATTCTCGGCGGTCGCCAGCAGGGCAGGCTTGAGGAGGCTCTGGTAGTCGCGTAGCAGGTCCACGGTACCGAAGGCGCTCTTGGCCCAGGCCGGCGGATCGAGGAACACCAGGTCGAACTGGCGCTGTTCCAGGCGTATGTAGCTGGGCAGGCGCTGGCCGTGGCGGCGGGCGATGGGCTGCCCGGCCAACTGGCGGATGGCGGGGAAGTAATCGGACTGGATGAAGTGCATGGGCGCCAGCTCGGGGTTCAGCGCACCATTCTCGCGGCCGACGGCCAGGTTGCCCTCGGCGAAGTCCAGGTTCCAGACCTCGCTGGCGCCACCGGCGGACGCACACAGGCCGACGCCACAGGTGTAGGCGAAGAGGTTGAGGACTGATTTTCCGGCACTGTTGTCCTTGACCCAGCCTCGGGCGTTGCGCAGGTCGAGGAATAGCAGTGGGTCCTGGCCGGGATGGCGGCCGCGTATCCGGTAGTTCAGGCCCCACTCGCGACCCACGAGGTCTTCCAGCGCTGCGGCGTCAGCCTGGTACACCGGGTCCCGGCGGTCGACGCGCGAATTACCTTGGGAGCGGTCGTTGTAGACCAGCATCAGTTTCTCGCCGAGGAACGCGTCCACCGCGGCGGCCAGTGCCAACAGCGGCTCGCGTTCCAGGGGCTGGTGGAAGCTCTGCACCATCAGCTGCGGGCCGTAGCGGTCGACGGTCAGGCCGGGGACGCCTTCCTGGCTGCCATGGAACAGCCGGTAGCAATCGGTGCCTTGGGCATGGAGTTCGGCCAGCAGCGGCTGACGGGCGTCGAGGGCGGCGCGCAGCGCCTGGGAGAGAGCGGATGACATGCGCGGCGTCTCGCAAAAAGGGGCGCGCAGTTTAACAAAGCGAGTCTGTTGTGGCGCGGTGCCGGTCGACGCGGATCGTTGCCCGGCCCACCGCTCAGTGGGGCGGCAGCCCCATGCGGCGGCGCGCGCGATGGACGGCGCCATTGCGCATTGCCCAGCGCAGCAGCGGTGCCACCTGCCAGACCAGATCGCGTACCACGCGCCGCTGCCAGGGGCGCTGGTGCAGGCCGAGCATAGCGCTGGCCCAGTCCGGCAGCAGGTCGATTCCCGCCTGCATCATCAGGACGCCGAACGGCTTGGCCATGGCGCTGGGTGCCGGGGCACCGAGAAGGAGGCGCACCACCTCCAGGCTGCGCTCGTCGCAGAGTAGCTGTGGACGCATGGCGTTCAGGTAGTCCGCTACTTCCTGGCGGGACTTCGGTACGTCTTCGGCGCCTAGGCGTTCGGCGACAAGGGCGATTTCGGCGTAGTAGCGGTCCTGGTCTTCGCCCGAGAGGTGTGGGTTGAGGTAGCGCAGATGAGCCTTGAGAAAGCAGCTGACCTCGGCCACGTGAACCCAGGTCAGCAGGGCTGGGTCGCTGGCGGCGTAGGGCCGGCCGTCAGGGGTGGTGCCAACCACCTGCAGGTGGATGGTGCGCACCTTGTCAATTAGCCAGTCGGCGTCCTTGCCCGTGCCATAGGTGGTGCCGGAGATGAATTGGCCGGTTCGGCGCAGGCGACCGAGCATGTCCTCGCGAAAATTGGAGTGGTCCCATACACCGGAGAGCGCCAAGGGATGCAGCATTTGCAGGAGCAGCGCGCTGATGCCGCCGACCATCATCGAGGTGAAGTCGCCATGGACTTTCCAGGTTACCGAGTCCGGGCCGAACAGGCCGGGGTCGCCCTTGGGGTTCTCGAAGTCGAGCTGGCCGAGAGCAAGGCCGGTCAGGCCGATGATCTGGTTTTCGATGCGGCGGCGAATGAATTCCATGGGCGAAGCGTTTCCAGGCGAAAGGCGCCAGCCCCCGCAGGGAGCTGGCGCCATGGCGGGTCTTACTGGTTGAGGCGCTTGTCGATCAGGTTCTGCACCACCGACGGGTCGGCCAGGGTAGAGGTGTCGCCGAGATTGTCCAGCTCGTTGCAGGCGATCTTGCGCAGGATGCGGCGCATGATCTTGCCCGAGCGGGTCTTCGGCAAGCCCGGCGCCCACTGGATCAGCTCGGGCTTGGCGAAGCTGCCGATTTCCTTGCTGACCAGTGCCAGCAGTTCTTTCTTCAGCGCTTCGGAGGGTTCCAGACCCTTCATCGGCGTGACAAAGGCGTAGATGCCCTGACCTTTTAGGTCATGCGGGTAACCCACCACGGCGGCCTCGGCTACGGCGTCGTGCAGTACCAGCGCGCTCTCCACCTCGGCCGTGCCGATGCGGTGGCCGGAGACGTTGATCACGTCATCCACGCGGCCGGTGATCCAGTAGTAACCGTCCTCGTCGCGTCGGGCGCCGTCGCCGGTGAAGTAATAGCCGGGGTAGGCGGAGAAATAGGTATCGATCATCCGCTTGTGGTCGCCATAGACGCTGCGAATCTGGCTCGGCCAACTGGCCTTGATCGCCAGGACGCCGCTTCCGGGGCCGTCGATCTCCTTGCCTTTATCGTCCAGCAGTGCCGGTTGCACACCGAAGAACGGGCGGGTGGCCGAACCGGGTTTCAGCATCGTGGCGCCGGGCAGCGGGGTGATGAGGATGCTGCCGGTCTCGGTCTGCCACCAGGTGTCGACGATGGGGCAGCGTTTGTCGCCAACCACGTTGTAGTACCACTCCCAGGCTTCCGGGTTGATCGGCTCGCCGACACTGCCGAGCAGGCGCAGGCTGGTGCGAGCGGTCTTCCTCACCGGATCTTCGCCTTCTCGCATCAGTGCGCGGATGGCGGTGGGGGCGGTGTAGAAGATGTTCACCTGGTGCTTGTCGATCACCTGCCAGAAGCGAGAGGCGTCCGGGTAGTTGGGTACGCCTTCGAACATCAGGGTAGTGGCGGCGTTGGCCAGGGGGCCGTAGACGATATAGCTGTGGCCGGTGACCCAGCCCACGTCCGCGGTGCACCAGTAGATGTCACCATCGTGATAGTCGAACACGTACTTGTGGGTCATCGCCGCGCCCAGCAGGTAGCCACCGGTGGTGTGCAGCACGCCCTTGGGTTTGCCGGTGGAGCCGGACGTGTAGAGGATGAATAGCGGGTCTTCGGCGTCCATCCATTCCGGCGGGCAGTCTTCGCTGGCCCCGTGCAGGGCTTCGTGATACCAGAGATCGCGTCCTTCGACCCAGTCGATCGTGCCCTGGGTACGCTGGACCACCAGCACCGAGGACACCTTCGGGCAGTCCTTCAGGGCCTTGTCGACGTTCTGCTTCAGCGGAACGTACTTGCCACCGCGTACGCCTTCGTCGGCTGTGATCACGGTGCGGCAGTCGGCGTCGAGGATGCGGTCACGCAGGGCGTCAGGGGAGAAGCCGCCGAACACCACCGAATGCACCGCGCCGATACGTGCGCAGGCGAGCATGGCGTAGGCCGCTTCAGGAATCATCGGCATGTAGATGCAGACCCGGTCGCCCTTTTTCACGCCACGGCTCTTGAGGACGTTGGCCAGGCGCGCGACATGGCTGTGTAGCTTGCGGTAGGTGATGTGCGCGGATTCGCTGGGGTTGTCGCCTTCCCAGATGATGGCGACCTGTTCGCCGCGCTGCTCCAGGTGGCGATCGATGCAGTTGTAGGCGACGTTCAACTTACCGCCTTTGAACCATTCGGCTTCGCCCTTCTTCAGGTCGCTGTGATGCAGTTGCTCCCAGGGCTTGAACCAGGTGAGAAAGCTGGTTGCCTGCTCGCCCCAGAACAACTCGGGCTGCTCGATGGACTGCTGGTAGAGACGCAGGTAGGCATCGTTGTCGATAAGGGCGTGCTTGCGCACGGCATCTGGCACGGGGTGAAGGCTGATCTCGTACATGGCGGGGTCCTTGTTGTTGTGTAGCCGAGATGGCGACAAGGGTGCATCCAAGCCGTCGCTGGGTTCAAGGGTTGTCCGCTGAGTTTTGAACCCAAGGCCCGCCGGATCGTTCAGCGCCGCGGATACTCGAGCTGGATGGCCCCCCTGGCGACGAAGGCGGTGAGAACAGGGACGTCGCAGTGGTGCAGGGCGGAAAAGACCAGGTTCGGTAGCGCATACAACCTGCGCCAGGCGTTCGTTCCGGAGATGGGGCTAACGCCTTGCGCCTACCGGCAGCGGTTCTGTCGGTAGGCGCAAGGGTTGTTGAGGGCCAAGTCATTCGAAGGGTGCGCGTCGTGCCCTCTGCAGAAATCGGGGGCCTACCTGCGGGCCGGCCAGGGAAGGCATTCGCCCCCACAGGCCCTTGGATGCGCCCGTGGGGTGACGATCAGCCGCGATGGCGCGCGCGGAAGAAGTCGATCAGGCCCTGGGTCGAGCCGTCTTCGGCTTGGGCTTCGTCCTGGCCCGTGAGGCGCGAGTAGACGGCCTTGCCGAGTTCCTTGCCCAGTTCCACGCCCCATTGGTCGAAGGCGTTGACGCCCCAGAGCACGCTCTGCACGTAGACCTTGTGCTCGTACATGGCGATCAGTGCACCCAGGCGGCGCGGGCTGATGCGCTCCACCACCAGGGTGTTGCTTGGGCGGTTGCCGGGCACCACCTTGTGCGGCGCCAGGCGCTGCACTTCGTCCTCCGGCAGGCCCTTGGCGCGCAGTTCGGCTTCGGCCTCTTCGCGAGACTTGCCGAGCATCAGGGCCTGGCTCTGAGACAGGCAGTTGGCGAACAGCCACTGATGGTGGTCAGCCACCGGGTTGTAGCTGGACACAGGGACGATGAAGTCTGCTGGGATCAGTTGAGTGCCTTGATGCAGTAACTGGTGATAGGCGTGCTGGCCGTTGCAGCCGACGCCGCCCCAGATCACCGGGCCAGTGCCGGCGGTCACCGGAGTACCGTCTTGGCGCACGCTTTTGCCGTTGGACTCCATGTCCAGCTGTTGCAGGTGGTCGGTGAAGTTACGCAGGTAGTAGTCGTAGGGCAGGATCGCGTGGCTGTGTGCGCCCCAGAAGTCGCCATACCAGACACCGAGTAGGCCGAGGATCACCGGGATGTTGCGGTCGAACGGCGTGCTCTGGAAGTGCTGGTCCATGCTGTAGGCGCCGGACAGCAGCTCCTTGAAGTTGGAGATGCCAATGGACATGGCGATCGGCAGGCCGATGGCGGACCAGAGCGAGTAGCGACCGCCGACCCAATCCCACATGGGGAAGATGTTCTCTTCGCGAATACCAAAGGCGATAGCCGCTTCCTTGTTGCTGGATACGGCAATGAAGTGCCGGTACAGCTCTTCCTCGCTGCCGCCCTGGGCCAGGTACCAGGCGCGGGCGGCCTGGGCGTTCTTCAGTGTTTCCAGGGTGCCAAAAGACTTGCTGGAAACGATGAACAGGGTGGTTTCGGCGTTCAGGCGGCAGGCCAGTTCGCGGAACTCGCTGCCATCGATGTTGGCCAGGTAGTGGCAACGCACGCCCTTCTGGGCGAAGGGCAGCAGCGCTTCGGAAACCAGTTGCGGGCCGAGGAAGGAACCGCCGATGCCGATGTTCACTACATCGGTGATGGGCCGCTCGGTGTAGCCGCGCCACAGGCCGTTGTGCACGTAACCCACCAGCTCGGTCATCTGGTGCAGGACGCGGTGTACTTCGGGCATCACGTCGATGCCGTCGACCCGCACCTTGTCTCCGATAGGGCGGCGCAGCGCGGTGTGCAATACCGGGCGGCGCTCGGAGGCATTGATCACGTCGCCACGGAACATGGCCTTGATGGCGTCGCCGAGCTGGGCTTCTTCCGCCAGCTTGACCAGAAGGTCCAGGGTGTCGGCGCGGATCAGGTTCTTCGAAAAGTCCAGCAGCAGGCCACAGGCGCTGTGGCTGAATTGCTTGAAGCGCTCGGGGTCTTCGGCGAAGGCCTGGCGCAGGCTGAAGCCGGCAAGTTCCTGGCGATGCTGGTGGAGCGCAGCCCAGCTGGGCAATTGGGTGACATCGAGCGGCGTCAGGTGGTGGTCCATGGCGTACCTGTGTGCGACGTATGAAAAAGCCCGGAAAGGTCCGGGCTTCGGGTCATGCAGCTGTCCGGTCTCAGGCGACCTGTACCGGAATCGCGTTGCTGGTGTGGCTGAGTTCGTTGCCCGGAGCCATGTACAGCATACGCGGTTTGAAACTGGCCAGTTCGGCCTCGCTATAGTGGGCGTAGGCGCAGATGATCACGCGATCACCTACCTTGGCCTTGTGCGCCGCGGCACCGTTCACCGAGATCATCCGGGAACCGTTTTCAGCGCGGATGGCGTAGGTGGTGAAACGCTCGCCGTTGTCGACGTTGTAGATCTGGATCTGCTCGTACTCGCGGATACCGGAGAGGTCGAGCCATTCACCATCGATGGCGCAGGAACCTTCGTAATCGAGCACGGCGTGGGTGACTTCGGCGCGGTGCAGTTTGGCCTTGAGCATGATGGCGTGCATGGCATTTTCTCGTCGTGGCGCGGGCGGCGGCTGAGTTTGCCCGAACCCCCGAAGGGGTTCAAGGCTGCGGCGGGAGTTGGTCAGGCTTGCGCTTCGAGGGTGAAGGCAAGGTTGTCGATCAGTCGGGTGTTGCCCATGTAGGCGGCACCGAGGATCACCAGTTGCTGGTCCTGGCTGCCTGCGGGGCGCAGGTTCAGGGCCTCGCGGACTTCCAGGTAATCAGGGCGGAATCCAGCCTTGGCCAGTTCGGCCTGGCCTTCCTGTTCCAACGTGGCGAAGTCGCGGCGGCCCGCGCGGATGGCCGAGGCCAATTGCTGCAGGGTACGGTACAGGGCTGGTGCGGCGGCGCGCTGGGTGTCGTCCAGGTAACCGTTGCGCGATGACAATGCGAGGCCATCGTCAGCGCGAACCGTGGGCTCGCCGATGATCTGGATCGGCATATTCAGGTCTCGCGCCAGCTTGCGGATCACCGCCAACTGCTGGAAGTCTTTCTCGCCGAATATCGCAAGGTCGGGCTGGACCATGTTGAACAGCTTGCTGACCACAGTGGCAACGCCTTCGAAATGGCCAGGGCGGCTACCGCCGCAGAGCCCCTCGGATACCAGCGGGACGTTGACGCGGGTCTGACCTTCCATGCCGTCCGGGTACATTTCTTCCACGTCCGGGTGGAACAGCAACTGGCAGCCCGCGGCGACCAGTTGCTCCTGGTCGGCCACCAGGGTGCGTGGATACTTGGCCAGGTCTTCGCTGGGCCCAAACTGCAGCGGGTTGACGAAGATGCTGGCGACCACGAAATCGGCGCGTTGGCTGGCTTTTTCCACCAGGGCGATGTGCCCGGCATGGAGGTTGCCCATGGTCGGCACGAAACCGATGCGCTTGCCTTCGCTACGCGCACGGGCGACGGCGGCACGCAGTTCGCGGACGGTTTTAACGGTGATCATGCGGAGAATCCGTGTTCGGCGGCAGGGAAGGTAACGTCCTTGACGGCTTGTACGTAGGCAGCCAGGGCAGCCTGGATACTGGCCTGGCCTTCCATGAAGTTCTTCACGAACTTGGGCGCGCGGCCGGTGAGGGAGAGTCCCAGCATGTCGTGCAGGACCAGCACCTGACCATCAGTGGCGCTGCCGGCGCCGATGCCGATCACCGGAATTTTCACCGACTGGGTGATTTCGGCGGCCAGCTCACTGGGGACGCACTCCAGCAGCAGCATGGCGGCGCCGGCCTGCTCGAGGGCCATGGCGTCGGCTCGCAGCTGGCGCGCCTGGGCTTCCTGTCGGCCCTGGACCTTATAGCCGCCGAGGATGTTCACGGCTTGCGGGGTCAGGCCCAGATGGGCGCAGACCGGGATGCCGCGCTCGGCGAGCAGGCGGATGGGCTCGGCCAGCCAGGCGGCACCTTCCAGCTTGACCATGTGGGCACCGGCCTGCATCAGGGCGGCACAATTGACAAAGGTCTGTTCGAGGTTGGCGTATGCCATGAACGGCAGGTCGCTGATGATCAGCGCGCCCTGGTTGCCGCGCTTCACGGCAGCGGTGTGGTAGACCATGTCGGTCACACTGACCGGCAGGGTGCTGTCATGGCCTTGCAGGACCATGCCGAGGGAGTCGCCCACCAGCAGCACATCCACGCCGGCCTGGCAGGCAGCCTGGGCAAAGGTGGCGTCGTAGGCTGTCAGCATGGCGATCTTATCGCCTCTCAGCTTGAGCTCTTGCAAGGTGGTCAGGGTCACATCAGGCATGAAAACGTCCTCATCGGCGCCGTTTTGCACCGGCACGGGGCAACGGGACGCTTATAGTCCCGATGGGGGGGCATGAAGTCAATTGCAGGTGTTACCGACCTGTTACGGCGTTACCGCCAGGTCGGGAAGGCGCTCGAGGCCTTCGAAGGCACAGGCGTCCAACAGGGCCTGCAGCCGGCGGCCATCGGGCAACTGCAGATCGCCAGCGATCTCTGCCAGGGGATAGAGCACAAAGGCGCGGGCGTGCATGTGGTAATGCGGAACCTGCAGCCTGGGTTCATCGATCCGGCGTTGGCCGAACAACAGGATATCCAGATCCAGAGTCCGCGGACCCCAGCGCTCATCCTTGCGTACACGGCCCTGGGCGAGCTCGATGCGCTGCAGGGCGTCCAGCAGGTCCAGGGGCGCGAGGTCGGTATCCAGGGCCGCCACGGCGTTGACGTAGCGGGGTTGGTCCGGCGGGCCGAGAGGGTCGCTGGCGTAGAGCGAGGATACCGATGCGAGGCGGGTCCGGGGCAGTTCGCCCATTGCCGCGAGCGCTCCGCGTAGCTGGGTAACAGGCTCGGCGAGGTTGCTCCCGAGACCGATGTACACGCGTTCCATGATCAATCGCCCGAGGTGCCGGGAGCGCCGTCGCTGCGTGGGCCGCGCCGGCGGCGACTACCGCCACGCCTGCGGCGCTGTCCGGAGGGCTGGTCGTCCTTCGTGTTGAGCTCGCGAATCATGTTACGGCGCTGGCTGTCGCTGGCGTCCTGGTAATCGGTCCACCAGTCGCCGAGGCCATCGGTTTCTTCGCCGGCACTTTCGCGCAGCAGGAGGAAGTCGTAGCCGGCGCGGAAGCGCGGGTTCTCCAGAAGCAGGTCGGCGCGTTTGCCGTTACGGCGTGGCAGGCGTTCCTGCATGTCCCAGATTTCGCGGATCGGAATGCTGAAGCGCTTGGGAATGGCAGTGCGCTGGACCTGTTCCATGATCAGGCCGTGTGCCGCTTCCTGCATGGCCGGAATCGGCGGCATGCCGCGCTCCTGCAGTTGCGCCGCGCGGGCGGGCATGGCCGGCCAGAGCAGTGCGGCAAACAGGAAGGCGGGAGTAACCGGCTTGCCTTGGCGAATGCGTTCGTCGGTGTTGATCAGCGCCTGGCGGATCAGGCGGCCGGTGTATTCCGGGTCGCGTTCCAGGGCTTCGGCGCTGGCCGGGAATAGCGGGGCGAAGAGGTCGTACTCCACCAGCAATTCGAAGGTGCGTTCGGCCTTGCCGCTGAGGAACAATTTGAGCACTTCGTCGAACAGGCGTGCCGAGGGAATCTCTCGCAGCATGTGGGCCAGGCTGCGAATGGGCGCCGCGCTGTGCTTCTCGATCTCGAAGTCGAGCTTGGCGGCGAAACGCGCGGCCCGCAGCATGCGGACCGGGTCTTCCTGGTAACGCTGCTCGGGTATGCCGATCAGGCGCACCAGGCGGTTGCGAATGTCGTGCACGCCATGGGCGTAGTCGAGGATGCGCTCGGAGGTCGGATCGTAGTACAGCGCGTTGATGGTGAAGTCACGGCGCTGGGCGTCATCTTCCAGGCTGCCGTAAACATTGTCGCGTAGGATGCGGCCGCTTTCGTTGCGGGCGGCCTGATTGCTGTCTTCTTCTTCCTCGCCTTGTGGATGATTGGCGCGGAAGGTGGCGACTTCGATGATCTCCCGACCGAACTGCACGTGGGCCAGCTTGAAGCGGCGGCCGATCACCCGGGCGTTACGGAATTCGGCGCGGACTTGTTCCGGGGTGGCATTGGTGGCCACATCGAAGTCCTTTGGACGCAGGTTCAGCAGCAGGTCGCGTACGCAGCCACCGACCAGATAGGCCTGGTAGCCGGCTTTCTGCAGGCGTTCGACGACTATGACGGCATTGCGGCTGATGTCCCCACGGCGCAGCGAATGCTGATTGTTGCCCAGTACTTCGGGTGTGCTGCGCGGATGTTGGGCACGGCGAAGGGGAGAGCGGAAAGACTGGAACAGCTTCTTCAGCATGGGATGCACTGTTTTGCGGAATGGACGGCCAGAAAAGGATATGGGCGCACGATGGCCGCGAATTCTAGCACTGGGAGGGGGGATGTAGAAGGAAAGGTCTGAAAGGAGTCAAAGCTACTGGGGGAGCCGAAGCTCCCCCCCAAATTAGTGCGTGCTTTGTTTTTATTGTATCGGGCTTGGTGTTTTTGTTGTTCGACCCGCTCCAGCAGGCTTTTAGCCTCTGGAAATGCCCTCCAAACGAGGGTTAATAGCAAACGGATTGCTTTGGACGCTGATGGTGCCGTGATCATTCCATGACCCAACCAGTACGGGTGCTGTCTGATGACAGTTTTATTGTTCTCGGTCTGGCTGTGGGGCAAGCCCCAAAGGCAACTCCTCTCCAAAAGAATCAGTTAGCTGCGCCTCCGCTGTTTTGTTTTTGTTGTGCTGGAGTCGATACGTCTTGTTTTTATTGTGGGGTTCAGCATTTGTTATTGTTGTTGTACCGCAGATAAAGCAGATGCCGTGCCAACTTTTGCGGTTCCTTGTAAATCAAGGGCTTGCGAGGGTGGCGGGCTGAATGAAGGGCAAAAAAAAGCCGGGTTTTCGTTACCTTTAAACCCGGCTTTGTTACGTGATGTTAGGCGGGGTAACAGCTTGGGGAACTGAATGTGTTCCCGGCTTGTCACCCTCGCCCGGCGCTCAATGCCCGGCAGCGGCGCCCGATTTACGGCGGGGAATGCCCAGGCGCTGACGGCGCTCCCACAGGCATTTGCGGCTGATGCCCAGCTTGCGGGCCAGCTCGGTCTCGGTCATGTGGTCCTGGTGCTCCAGCACGAAGTGCTGGAAGTAGTCTTCCAGGGACAGGTCCTCGGTGGGCTCATGAGCTGTGTTGTTGGCCTGGCTAGGGGCGATGGCATCGTTGAAGTCATCGTCGTCCAGGTCGTCCAGCTCGATGTCGATGCCCAGCAGGTCTGCCGAGATATCCGGGCTCTCGCATAGGATCACCGCGCGCTCGATGGCGTTCTCCAGTTCACGCACGTTACCTGGCCAGTTGTAGTGGCGGATTGCCTGTTCGGCGTCAGCAGCGAAGCGCAGGCTGTCGCGTCCCATTTGTGCGCACTGGCGCGCCAGGAAGGAGCGGGCGATTTCCAGCACGTCGCTACCGCGCTCGCGCAGTGCGGGCAGCTTCAGGGAGATGACGTGCAGGCGGTAATAGAGGTCTTCGCGAAACTGGCCGGTCTTGGCCAGGGTCTTGAGGTCGCGGTGGGTCGCGGCGATCAGGCGCACATCGACCTTCTGCGACTGCACGGACCCAACACGGCGAATCTCGCCTTCCTGCAGGACGCGCAGCAGGCGCGCCTGAGCTTCCAGGGGCAGTTCGCCAATTTCGTCGAGGAACAGGGTGCCGCCATCAGCCGCTTCCACCAGGCCGGCGCGGCCAGCGGTAGCGCCGGTGAAGGCGCCTTTCTCGTGGCCGAAAAGCTCGGACTCGATCAGGGTTTCCGGGATCGCCGCGCAGTTCACCGAAATCAGCGGCGCCTTGGCGCGGCGGGACAGATTGTGCAGGGCTCGCGCCACCAATTCCTTACCGGTACCGGACTCACCCTGGATCAGTACGGTGGAGTCAGTCGGGGAGACTTTGCGGATCTTGCTGTAGAGCTCGAGCATCGGTGGGCAGGAGCCGATGATGCCGATTTCGCCGTCGGCGTTGGCGGCTGTTGCCTTGTCACCGCCTCGACCGGCACTGGGGCGATCGTTCGGCGCCGACTTGGCGTCCTGGCGCTCCTTGAGAATGCGCGAGACCGCCTGGAGCATTTCGTCATGGTCGAAGGGCTTGGCGATGTAGTCCACCGCGCCCATCTTCATCGAGTCCACCGCCGAACGCAGGCTGGCGTAGCTGGTCATGATCAGCACCGGGGTGCCTTGGGCCAGCTTGATCAGTTCGGTACCGGGAGCGCCAGGCAGGCGAAGGTCGCTGATGATCAGGTCGAAACCGGGAATGCTGTAACGCTCCTGGGCTTCCTGTACGGAGCCCGCTTCGCTGACCTGGTACTGGTTGCGTTCCAGTAGGCGGCGCAAGGCCGAGCGAATGATGGTTTCGTCTTCGACGATCAGAATGTGTGGCATTAATTCGGCTCTCTAGACGGTCTCAGCTCACGGCGGATGTTGCTTCGACAAAACGAGGCAGCGTCACCCTGATTCGGGTGCCGCGCTGGTGCTCGGAGTCGGCCGGGCTTTCGATGGTTATCTGTCCATAATGCTCTTCCACGATCGAATAGACCAGTGCAAGGCCAAGGCCGGTCCCTTTCCCTGGGTCCTTGGTGGTGAAGAAGGGTTCGAACAGGCGATCGATGATCGCCTTCGGAATGCCGCTGCCTTCGTCTTCGACGACGAGGTCGACGGTGTGCTCCGAAGCTTCGCTGCGCACGCGGATGGCGCTGCCCACGGGGGAGGCATCGCGGGCGTTGGACAACAGGTTGATCAGCACCTGGGCGAGGCGCTGGGGGTCGCCTTCGACAATGTGCTGCGGATCGCAGAGGTTGAAGAAGTTCACCTCGATGCTGCGCTTGTTCAGTGAGAGCAGGCCGATGGCGTCCTGCGTGACCTCGGCCAGGCATACCGGTTCGCTGGCCTGCTGACGGCCGCCAGCGTGGGCGAAGCTCATCAGCGACTGGACGATGCGAGTGACGCGCTTGGTCTGTTCGAGAATCTGGCTGCTGAGTTCCTTGATCTCGCTATCGCCCTCGCGCTCCTCGCGCAGGTTCTGCGCCAGGCAGGCAATGCCGGTGATGGGGTTGCCGATTTCGTGGGCGACGCCGGCGGCCAGGCGGCCGATGGACGCCAGGCGTTCGGAGTGGACCAGCTTGTCTTCCAGTAGCTGGGTGTCGGTCACATCCTCCACCAGCAGTACCAGGCCGCTGCTGCCCGGGGCCAGGGGCTCTTCGATCGCCGCCTTATGCAGGTTGAGCGCGCGGGCCTGGCCGTCCAGGGTCAGGCGCTGCTTGTGCAGGTGTTCGTCAGGGAGGTTGATGAAGCCTTCCAGCAGGCCCTTCCAGGGATCGGTGATGGTCGACAGGCGCGAGCCGACGACACGCTGCGCCGGAATCTCGGTCAGTTCCTCCATGGCGCGGTTCCACATGAGGATTTCCTGGTCCTTGGCCAGTGAGCAGACCCCCATGGGCAGCTCCTGCAAGGTCTGGCGGTGGTAGCGACGCAGGGCGTCCAGTTCCGCAGCGAGGCCGGTGAGGCGCGAGTGATAGTCCTCCAGCCGGCTTTCGATGAAGTGAATGTCTTCGGTGACGTAACCCTCGCTGCCAGACTTGTAGGGCAGGAAGGTTTCCACCATGTCCTGGGCCACGCTGGGTCCCATCAGGCCAGAGAGGTTGGCTTCGATGCGATCCCGCAGGCGGCGCAGGGCGTAGGGGCGGCGTTCATCGAAGGGCAGGTGGAGGTCGCGCAGGGCCTGCTCCACTTCCTTCTGCGCGGTCTTGGCGCCCAGGGGTTTGGCCAGTTGAGTGGCAAATTCCTGGGGCGAGCTGGCCATCAGTTCACGGCGTTGCGGCCGGCGCACGTTGTCAACCGTGCAGGCTTCGGCGGCGCTGCGTTCTTCCGGGCTGGCTTCGGTGAAGAGCGAGACCAGGGTGAAGATCAATACGTTGGCCGCCAGGGAAGCGATGGCTGCGATGTGCCAGCTGGTGTCATCGAGCACGTAGATGGCATTGAACAGTGGCAGGTAGATGCCCTGCAGGTTGCCCACAAGTGGCAGCAGCATGGCGAATAGCCAGACGAGGAAGCCTGCCAGCAGGCCCGCAATGAACCCACGGCGGTTGGCGGTCGGCCAGTAGAGCACGGAGAGCGCGCCGGGCAGGAACTGCAAGGTGGCGACGAAGGCGACGATACCGAGGTTGGATAGGTCTTGCTCGGCACCTAGCAGCAGGTAGAAGCCGTAGCCGGCCATGATGATGAAGGCGATCAGGGCGCGGCGGGTCCATTTCAGCCAGCGGTAGATGTTGCCTTCGGCGGGTGGCTGATACAGCGGCAGCACCAGGTGGTTGAGGGCCATGCCGGAGAGGGCCAGGGTCAGCACGATGATCAGGCCGCTGGCGGCAGACAGGCCGCCGACGTAGGCAAGCAGGGCGAGCACCGGGTTGTCGACGGCGATCCCCAACCCCAGGGTGAAATACTCCGGGTTGGTGGTGGCGCCGAGTTTGAGGCCGGCCCAGAGGATCAGCGGGATGGCCAGGCTCATCAGCAGCAGGAACAGCGGCAGGCCCCAGCTGGCGCTGACCATGGCGCGCGGGTTGAGGTTCTCGGTGAAGGTCATGTGGTACATGTGCGGCATGACGATTGCCGAGGCAAAGAACACCAGCAGCAGGGTGCGCCAGGGGCCTTCCTGCAGTGGTGTGTGCAGCGTGGAGAGTGCGGCCTGGTTCTGCAGCAACCAGAGCTCCAGCTCCCGCGGGCCGTCGAACACGCCATAGAGGGCGTAAAGGCCGATGCTGCCCAGGGCCACCAGCTTGACCACCGATTCGAAGGCGATGGCAAACACCAGGCCGGCGTGCTTCTCGCGGGTGGCGATGTGGCGCGCGCCGAAGAGGATGGTGAACAGGGTGATCAGGGCGCAGAAGCTCAGGGCGACGCGGTTGTGTACCGGCTCGCGGGTAAGAATGCCGATGGAGTCGGCCACCGCCTGGATCTGCAGGGCCAGCAGCGGCAGCACGCCGATGATCATGATCACCGTGGTCAGCGCGCCGGCCCAGGTGCTGCGGAAGCGGAAGGCGAAGAGGTCGGCCAGCGATGACAGCTGGTAGGTACGGGTGATGCGCAGGATCGGATAGAGCAGTACCGGCGCCAGCAGGAAGGCCCCCGATACGCCCAGGTAACTGGCGAGGAATCCGTAGCCGTACTGGTAGGCCAACCCGACGGTACCGTAGAAGGCCCAGGCACTGGCATACACGCCCAGGGACAGGGTGTAGGTCAGCGGGTGACGGACGATCCAGCGCGGTACGAAGCCGCGGTCACTGAGCCAGGCCACGCCGAACAGGGCCAGGAGATAGGCAGCGCTGATCAGGATCAGCTGGGTGAGGCTAAAGCTCATCAGCATCGCGTTGACTCTGGAGAATGAAGGTCACCACGATCAGGATCAGCCACAGCAGGTAGGGGCGGTACCAAGCGCCGTTGGGGTCGATCCACCAATCCATGATGGCGGGGGAGAACAGGTAGATTCCCACCACCAGGAGCAGGACCAGCCGATAGATGTACATGCCATAAATCTCGTCGTGTCTGCCGCGATGGTAGCGAATGCCCAGAGGTGCCGCGAGTGGCTAGCGAAGCTGCGCTTCGGCCAGTGTTCGGGTGCCTGGAATTCGCCGTGCGTCCCAGTGTGCGATGCCCCAGTTCAGCACATCATGGGGGTGGTTGTCGGCCAGGTCGGCTGGCGGCTCCTGGCCCAGGGCTCGCAGTGCGCGTACCAGCAAGGGGCCGGCGGAGTCTGCCGGCAGCGGCGGTGAACGGTAGGACTTGCCCAGCTTGTGGCCGTCCGGCTGGATGATCAGCGGCACATGCAGATAGCGCGGTTGGCTGAAGCCCAGCAGTTCCTGCAGATAGAGCTGGCGTGGGGTGGAGTCCAGCAGGTCGGCACCCCGGACGATGTCGGTTATGCCTTGCCAGGCGTCGTCCAGCACCACGGCCAATTGATAGGCATAGAGGCCGTCGCGACGACGGATGACGAAGTCGCCCACTTCTCGCCCCAGATGCTGGCGGTACTCGCCCTGTACGCGGTCGATGAAGTGGTACTCGAGCTCCGGCACGCGGATGCGAATGGCTGCGTCGTGCTGCGGGTGCTGGGCGTTGCGGCAGAAGCCCGGATAGATGCCCTGGTGGCCTTCCAGCTGCTTGCGCGAGCAGGTGCAGGCGTAGGCGAGCCCCATCTCGTAGAGACGGTCGATCACCTTGGCGTAGTCCTCGTGGCGGTCGCTCTGACGAACCATCTCGCCATCCCATTCGAAACCGTAGTTTTCCAGGGTATGGAGAATCGCCGCTTGGGCACCTTCGACTTCCCGCGGCGGATCGAGGTCTTCCATGCGCAGCAACCAGCGGCCGCCGGCAGCGCGGGCGTCAAGGTAGGAGGCAAGGGCAGCGACCAGCGAACCGAAATGCAGAAAGCCGCTGGGCGTAGGGGCGAAGCGCCCGATATAGGCAGGGGAGGTCATGGAGCAGGACCCTGTAACGCGACGGGGCGCCGTTGGCGCCCCGTTTCGGCATCAGGAGCCGAGCTGCTTTTCTTTGATTTCGGCCAGGGTCTTGCAGTCGATGCAAAGGGTGGCGGTGGGGCGTGCTTCCAGACGGCGGATGCCAATCTCGACGCCGCAGGAGTCGCACCAGCCGTAATCGTTGTCTTCGATCAGTTGGAGCGTTTCGTCGATCTTCTTGATCAGTTTGCGCTCGCGGTCACGGGCGCGCAGCTCGAGGCTGAACTCTTCTTCCTGGCTGGCACGGTCGGCCGGGTCAGGGAAGTTTGCGGCTTCGTCCTGCATGTGGTGCACGGTACGGTCCACCTCTTCCATCAACTCCTGCTTCCATTTGTTGAGGATGTTGGTGAAGTGAGCGCGCATGCGGTCGCTCATGTACTCCTCGCCCTTGGTCTCTTGGTAGGGCACGAAGCCACGAATCAACTGGCTGTTCTGTTGTTTTGCATTGGTGGGCATGGATGGCCGCCTCTCACTTTCTTAATCCATTGCGCAGGATTATGGTCCATCGCCGGCGATGCCGGCCCTGCGGCTGCAAGCGGGCGAACTTACCAGATCAAATCCGGGTACGCCACTCCCCAGCGTCGTACATGCTGCAGCGTCCAGGGACCATTGGTTAGAATCCTCTCTTTGCCTAAATAAAGGAAGGCCAATGGCCCAGTCCTACAGTGCGCGCAGCCGCGCCATCGAACCCTTCCACGTCATGGCCCTGCTGGCTCGTGCCAACGAACTCCAGGCGGCGGGTCACGATGTGATCCACCTGGAAATCGGCGAGCCGGACTTCACCACTGCCGAGCCCATCGTCCAGGCCGGACAGGAAGCCCTGGCCGCCGGGCATACCCGATACACCGCCGCTCGCGGCGTGCCGCAGTTGCGCGAAGCCATCGCTGGCTTCTACGCATCGCGCTATCGGTTGAACATAGACCCTGATCGCATTCTCATCACCCCCGGCGGTTCCGGAGCGCTGCTGCTGGCCAGCAGCCTGCTGGTAGATCCGGGGCGGCATTGGCTGCTGGCCGACCCCGGCTACCCCTGCAACCGTCACTTCCTGCGCCTAGTGGAAGGCGGTGCGCAGCTAGTGCCGGTAGGCCCTGAGACCCGCTATCAGTTAACCCCGCAATTGGTCGAACGGCACTGGGACGCCGACAGCGTGGGTGCCCTGGTCGCCTCGCCGGCCAACCCGACCGGCACCGTGCTGCACGCCGACGAGCTGGCAGCCCTGTCGCAGACCCTCAAGGCCCGCGGTGGCCATCTGGTGGTGGACGAGATCTACCACGGCCTGACCTATGGCATGGACGCCAGCAGCGTGCTGGAAGTGGATGACGACGCCTTCGTGCTGAATAGCTTTTCCAAGTATTTCGGTATGACCGGCTGGCGGCTCGGTTGGTTGGTGGCGCCGCCGGACGCGGTGCCCGAGCTGGAAAAACTGGCGCAGAACCTCTATATCAGTGCGCCTTCGATGGCCCAGTATGCCGCCCTGGCCTGCTTCCAGCCGCAGACCCTGGAAATCCTCGAGCGGCGTCGCAACGAGTTTGCCCGTCGTCGCGATTACCTGTTGCCGGCCCTGCGTGAGCTGGGCTTTCGCATCGCCGTCGAGCCGGAAGGTGCCTTCTATCTCTATGCGGACATTTCCGCCTTTGGTGGCGATGCCTACGCCTTCTGCCGCCATTTCATCGAAACCGAACATCTGGCCTTCACGCCGGGCCTGGACTTCGGTCGCAATCATTCCGCTCAGCATGTGCGCTTCTCCTATACCCAGAGCCTGCCGCGTCTGGAAGAGGCCGTGCAGCGCCTGGCCCGCGGTCTGAAGACCTGGTCCGGTCAATGAGGTTCGCCCCCGCCCTGGAGGAGGGCAGGCTGCTCAAGCGTTACAAGCGCTTTCTCGCGGATATAGAAACGTCATCAGGGGAGCAGATGACCATTCACTGCCCCAATACCGGCTCGATGCTGAACTGCATGAGCGAGGGCTGCCGGGTCTGGTTCAGTCGCTCCAACGATCCCAAGCGCAAGTTGCCCGGTACCTGGGAAATCGCCGAGACGCCCCAGGGTCGCTTGGCCTGCATCAATACCGCACGGGCCAATGCCTTGGTGGAAGAGGCGCTGCAGGCGGGCATTATCAGTGAGCTGGCGGGCTTCAACGCCCTCAAGCGCGAAGTGGGCTATGGGCTGGAAAACAGCCGTGCCGATTTCCGTCTCGATTACCCCGCGGGTCCGGCCTTCATCGAGGTGAAGAGCGTCACCTTGGGCTTCGATGGTACGCAGGTCGCAGCATTCCCCGACGCGGTGACCGAGCGTGGCAGCAAGCATCTGCGCGAGTTGGCCGCGCTGGCGCGAGAGGGCGTGCGCGCTGTGCAGCTCTATTGTGTGAATCTTTCGGGTATCGATGCGGTGCGTCCAGCCGAGGAGATTGATCCGGCTTACGCGACAGCCCTGCGTGAGGCTGTTGCTGTGGGTGTGGAAGTGCTGGCCTATGGGGTGGCGCTGACGCCGGAAGAGGTTCGCATCTGTCGTCGTCTCGAGGTGAAGCTCTGAGGCTCAGGCGTCGATGAGCAACCAGATGCCGTCGGCGTCTTCGCGGCAGTCCAGAGGTTGCAGCACGTCGCCGGCGCAGGGACCGGTCACGCATTCGCCCGACTCGATCAGGAACAGCGCGCCGTGGGTGGCGCACTGAATCAGGCTGCCGCTGTGATCGAGGAACTGACCTGGCACCCAGTCGAGCGGAATTCCCCGGTGCGGGCAGCGATTCTCATAGGCGTGGATCTGCCCATGCCGGCGCACCAGCAAGAGTTTCAGACCATCAACGACAAAGCCCCGACTTTGGCCTTCAGCCAGTTCAGAGGGACGGCAAAGCAGGATCATCGGCATCTCCACGGCAGACGTGCATTATCGCGCGCCACCGTGGCTTGCCAAGAGGGGCACATTCGTGTGCTGAAAGGAATCGGATCTCCCAGATCAGGTTGACCGAGGGATTGCGGCCCGGCTGGACGTCGCCGCACTGCCAGTACTCCTTGTCGGTCAGGTTGAACAGGCCGGCGTTCACCGAGAAGGCATCGGTCAGACTGCCGGCGTTACCGAGCTGTGGCGCGTGCGCAAGCCCCGCACCGATGGCGTGATCACCAGTTGGGAAGCCTTCGATGCCGAAGGACAATGGGTCGTGCAATTGTTCGGCGCGCGCAAACCCGGTATTCCTGAGTGCGAGGACTGGCGAGCACTGACGGAATCCGCACCGGCGCTTTGAGGTCGTGCAGCCTGAGGCGCCTGGCGCCCTGATCCAGGCCAACGCACTGTCAGAGCAGGGCGTTGGCTTTTCCCGCATTCAGCGATGGAGTTGTTTTCGATGCGTGTTGCCGCTCTAGCCAGCCTTTGCGCGGGCATCCTGCTTTCTCACGAGGCCGCTGCGGCCGAGACCCGGGGAGGCCTTGGGCCGCGCCTGCCTGATGCCCTGGCCGCGCTGTCCGCAGGCTTCTATCCTTCGGCTCCCGCGCTGACCGAGATAAGCCTGAGCCAGCCATGACTGCATCTCTTCACTCCCGCCCACTGTTCATCGCACTGGGCGTCCTGCTGTTGTTAGCGCTTTGGCTGTCGCTGGCGCTGGGACCGGTCAGCCTGCCACTGGACGCGACCGTACGTGCGGCAATGCGCCTGGCTGGCCTGCCGTTATCCGGTGAAGGGCTGGAGCAGGCCGAGTTGATCCTTGGGCAGATACGCCTCCCGCGCACCCTGCTCGGGCTTGCGGTGGGCGCCGTGCTGGCGTTGTCCGGCGTTGCCATGCAGGGCTTGTTTCGCAACCCGCTGGCTGACCCGGGGCTGGTTGGGGTGTCCAGCGGCGCGGCATTGGGTGGAGCGGTGGCCATTGTCGGTGGCACTGCGTTGGGTGGATTGCCAGAGGCTTTTGCCCCCTACCTGCTGTCCATTTTTGCCTTTGCCGGCGGGCTGGGCGTGACGTTGCTGGTCTATCGCCTGGGGCGTCACGACGGGCAGACCAGCGTGGCGACCATGCTGCTCGCCGGGATCGCCCTGACCGCACTGGCCGGAGCGGTGATCGGCCTGCTCACCTATCTGGCCGAAGACGCCACCCTGCGCAGCCTGACCTTCTGGAACATGGGCAGCCTCAACGGTGCCAGTTATTCGCGGCTCTGGCCGCTGCTGATCGTGACCCTGTTCGTGGTGTTCTGGCTGCCGCGTCGTGCCAAGGCACTGAATGCCTTGCTGCTGGGGGAGTCCGAGGCCCGTCACCTGGGCTTCGATGTGGAGCGACTGAAGCGCGAACTGGTGCTCTGCACTGCCCTGGGTGTGGGGGCTGCGGTGGCGGCGGCTGGGTTGATCGGCTTCATCGGTCTGGTTGTGCCGCACCTGGTACGCCTGGTTGCCGGGCCGGATCACCGGGTCCTGCTGCCGGCTTCGGCCCTGGCCGGGGCTAGCCTGATGCTGCTGGCCGACCTGGCGGCACGCCTGGTACTGGCGCCAGCCGAACTGCCCATCGGCATCGTTACGGCACTGATCGGCGCGCCGTTCTTCCTCTATCTGCTGGTGCGAGGTCGCCCCTGATGCTGCGCGTGGAACAACTGGACGTGCTGCGAGGCAGCAAACAAGTACTCGCAGGCGTCGATCTGGCGCTGCAGCCCGGCGAGGTGCTTGGGGTGCTCGGCCCCAATGGCGCTGGCAAGAGCACCTTGCTAGGGGCTTTGTGTGGTGAAGTGCCGGTTGCCGCGGGAACGGTCAGCCTGGAGGGCCGTGCCCTGAACGACTGGAACGGGCCGCAGCGTGCGCGACGCCTGGCCGTTCTGCCACAAAGCTCGACTCTGAACTTTGCGTTCCGCGTCGAGGAGGTCGTGGCCATGGGGCGCATGCCTCACGACACCGGACGAGAACGGGATGCCGGAGTCGTCGCGGAGGCGTTGCACGCTGCGGATGCCAGCCACCTGGCCGGTCGCAGCTACCTGGCGCTCTCCGGTGGTGAGCGTCAGCGCGTGCACCTGGCAAGGGTGCTGGCGCAGCTCTGGCCTGGGGGCAGCGGGCAAATACTGCTGCTGGACGAACCCACCTCAATGCTTGATCCGCTGCACCAGCACACCACCTTGCAGACCGTGCGGACTTTTGCCGAGCGTGGCGTGGCAGTGCTGGTGATTCTCCATGACCTGAACCTGGCCGCGCGCTACTGCGATCGGCTGCTGTTGCTCGCCGATGGTCGCCCCTATGTGCTGGGCACGCCGGAGCAGGTGCTCCAGGCTGAGCCGCTCAAGGCCGTGTTCGGACTGGAGGTGCTGGTGCAGCGCCATCCGGAACGCGGCCATCCCCTGATCGTTGCACGTTGATCGAACAAGGATTTTCCATGCGTCTTCTCCTGCTTTCCCTCTTCGGCCTGCTGGCCGCCTGCCAGAGCCTGCCGCCACTGCCCGAGTGGCAGAGTCCCGAGGGCCGGGACAACCCTGAACTGGGCGTGATCCGCGACCTGCGCAGCGGCGAGCAATTGACCCCGGAGCAACTGCTGGAACGGCTTGCCACCCAGCCCCGAGTGCTGGTCGGCGAGCAGCACGACAACCCGGACCATCATGCCCTGCAGCTCTGGCTGCTGCAGGGGCTGGAAGCTCGCCGGCCCCAGGGCAGTCTGTTGCTGGAAATGCTCGAGCCCGAACAGCAGGCCAAGGTGGATGCTGTGCGCAAGGGCTCACTGCCGGCGGATTTGTCCCAGGCCCTGGCCTGGCAGAAAAACTGGAACTGGGAGCTTTATGGCCCGATCGTCCGTCATGCCCTGGCTCAACCCTATCCGCTGCTCGCGGCCAATCTCGACCGCAGCGAAATCATGCGCATCTACAAGGAGCGTCCAGTCCTGCAAGGCGAGCAGTCCACCGCGGAGACGGTGCGCGGGTCACTGCTGGAGCAGATCCGGGAGTCCCACTGCGGACTGCTGCCGGAATCCCAGATGCCGGCAATGCTTGCGGTGCAGCAGCAACGTGATCGGCGCATGGCGGAACGGTTGTTGACGGCGCCCACCCCGGCAGTGCTGTTCGCTGGGGCTTTCCATGTGCGTCGTGATCTGGGAGTGCCTTTGCACTTGGCCGACCTGGGCAAGGCCGAGGGGAATGCGGTGTTGATCCTCTCCGAGGTGGGCAAACCGGTGGAGCAGGGCGCGGCCGACTACGTCTGGTACACCGCCGCTATGCCGCCCATCGATCACTGCGCGGGTATGCGCCAGAAACTTCCGGCCGCGCGCTAGGCGCCGACAAGCAGGTTGCATTCGGATGTGCCGAATCACAGGTAAAAAAAGACCCGGCAATTTGCCGGGTCTAAAACCGTGATTAGCCTGATGAGGAGATAACCTGAAGAGTCCGACTGCTTGGTCTCCCAGCTTACCGGCTGATCTCGCGACCAGTTGCGATAATAATAACAATTCTCATTTTCAAGTCAAGCGCCGATTCGACGTTTTCTTTTCGTCTCGTTTGCCGGACCCTGAAAGCAAAAAACCGGCTTTGCGCCGGGTTCTTGCGGGGATCAAGCCCTTTCGGGGGACAACCGTAGCTGGGTGACCTCTTTATTCAGCAGGTCGATGCGCCGCGCCATGCTCTCGATCAGGCTGTGAGCAATGCGTGGATTGCTTTGCATCAGGCTGAGGAACTGCTCCTTGGGAATTACCATCACGGTGCAGGGCTCGCTGGCCACCACCGTGGCGCTGCGTCGCTCCCGGGTGAATACCGCCATGGCCCCGAAGATCTCATCCTTCTGTACATCGCCCACCTTTTGTCCATCGACGAAGGCCTCCGCATGACCCTCGATGATGATGAAGACATGGTCAGCCTTGTCCCCCTGTTGGATAAGCTCCTCTCCCGCGGAGAAGTGCTGGAAACCGGTGGAGGGGCGTACGTCCGGTTGCTTCAGGCGAGCGACGGCGTCCGAGAGCAGGGCTGTATGGCCCACCAGGTACTGGATGAACAGTTCCTGGCGCTTTTCGTTGCCATAGATGTGTTTGAACACTTCGTTGCGGCTGAACGGCATCAGGCTGATGGGTTCGTCACTGCTGTAGCGGCAGGAAGGCAGGTCGATGCCCTGACGCAGGCCGACCAGGTCGCCCTCCTGCAGGTAGAAAAGGGGACGTTCATCGACGATGGCGTGAATCAGGCCGTTTTCAATCAGGAACAGCTGGTTGGCAGGCAGCAATGGTGAGAGGTCTTCGACCTGTTCCAGGCGTACCGCGGGGCCGCTTGGTTCCAGACCATCGAGCAGTTGCCCGGGGATGCTCTGCAGTCTGTTGATCAGCTGGTCGGCGTAGGCCGGTTGCTCCCCGAGTAGGTACATGGCAGTAATTCCTTGAACTGACTGGAATGGCGTCGCGCACGAAGGTCCCTGAAACAATAGGGACCTTGGTCTGGCTCGTAAATCTCTCTTGGTGGAGGTTGTGAGCTAGCTCTTGTTGTGGACGCCCGGAGTGTCCAGTTGGTGGTTCAATTCTGCCTTGTGGCCGGGTGTCAGGTCGTTCCAGTGGATATCCAGCAGGGCACCTTCGATGGCATAGAGCAGCACTTTGGAGGCTCTGAAACCGCGTGCCCGAACGGCCTTGTAGGCACTGACGGCACCGAGCCGGCGCAGGTCCGAAGCGCTGTGTATGCCGACGGCATGCAGCCATTGTGCTGAAGTCTTGCCCAGATTTTTCATGTGTTGCAGTTCGTCGTTCATCGAGCCTCCTTGCGATGGATTGGGCACGAGAGGGACAGTGCTGTGGATAAGTGTAGCGGCCATTCGCAGTGCGTGGCCTTGTGCTATCGCTGCATCCTCGCGCGCTCCCTGCACGGAAAACGATCACTGCTGATGCGATAGGGGCATTCCTGTTCGCGCCTTCCGGGCACAGGCATGACCTGGCCGGTGAGAAAGTGTCGGCGAATGGGAGATGGACTCCGGCTGCTCGGCTGAGAGTGACTCAGCCGGCAGTATAGAAGCCGCGACGGATGTTGCCCGGCGCGATGGAGGCGGGGTCAGACGCCTGGCAGGTGCTGGCGGATGAGCTCCACCAAGCCGTCCAGGCTGGCCGCCTGGTTGGTGTCGATGCGCTTGCTCTGGAGCAGCTCGCTTGCATCCAGGGGCTCGCGGCTGGCCAGTTGTGCGCGTACCACGTCCATGGTGGCATCGGACGGGTCGCCGCCTTGGGCTTGGCGTTGCGCCAGCCAGACTTCGATCACCGCTTCTGGTGCGTGGCAGTCGAGGATCAGGAAAGGCGTACCGGTTTCTTCGGCGACCTTGCGCGCTGCCTGGCGTTGTTCCTGCTTGAGGAAGGTGGCGTCGATGACCACGGGGAATCCGGCATGCAGCGCGACCTCCGCCAACTGGTTCAGGCGCTCGTACGTGGCGATGCTGGCGTCCGCGTTATAGATGCCGCTCTGCAGGCCTTCGATGCCTTGCTGCTGCTCGCCGAACAGGCGCTTGCGTTCGATGTCCGAGCGCAGGCGTATGGCGCCAAGGGCTTCCACCAGACGCAGCGCCACATGGCTCTTGCCCGAGGCGGATACACCACAGGTGATGGCCAGGAAGGGCGAAGGGATGGCGCTGTAACTTTCGGCCAGGCCGGCATAGTTGCGGTATTGGCGGACGGTGGCGGCCTTCTGCACTGCATCGGCCTGGTGGGCCAGGCTGAACAGGGCGATCTTGGCACGCACAAGGGCGCGATAGGCCTTGTAGAAGTTGAGCAGCTCCAGACCTTGGTAATCGCCGGTGAGCTCCAGGTAGTGGCTGACCAGGCGACGGGAAAGGGATTTGAGCCCGCGATCTTCCAAGTCCATGGCGATGAAAGCGATATCGGCGTAGACGTCAGTGAAGCGGAAGGGCTCGTTGAATTCGATGCAGTCGAACACCACGACTTCATCGTTGATCAAGGTGGCATTGCCCAGGTGGATGTCACCGTGGCACTCGCGAATGAATCCCTCTTGCTTGCGTCGCGCCAGCAGCGGCTTGAGTCGCTCGTGGCTGCTTACAGCCCAGGCCTCCAGCGCGTCCAGCTGTTGCAGATCGGCCTTGTCGCGCAACAGCGGACGGATCTGCTCGAAGTTCTGGCGAACCGGCATCATGACAGCGTCAGGAGTGCCCAGCGGGTGGTCGATGGCCACTTTCGGAGCTGCCAGGTGGAAGCTGGCGATCTGCTCGGCCAATGCATCGATGTGGGCTGGGCTCAGTTCGCCGCGGGCCTGCAGCGCGCTGAGCAGGTTTTCCTGCGGGAACTGGCGCATCTTGAGCACATACTCGATGGCCGGGCCCTCTCCTCCGATCTGCGGGGATTCGACGCTGCCGGTGATTGGCAGTACTTCCAGGTAGAGGTCGTGGGTCAGGCGCTGATTGAGGCGCAGCTCTTCTTCGCAGAAATGCCGGCGGTCTTCGAGGTTGGTGAAGTCGAGGAAGCCGAAGTTCACCGGCTTCTTCACCTTGTACACATAGCTGCCGGTCAGCAGTACCCAGGATATGTGCGTCTCGATCACCTGGAACCCGTCCACCGCGTGGGGGTATAGGGCGGGATTCTGCAGGGCGGCTAGCAGGGACTGGCTCACGGGCATTCCTTGTTCTGTCTCTGTGGAAGGCCGGCATTATCGCCTCTGTGCGCCGGCCTGCAAACCGTCAGGGCGTGCCTGTTGGCTGTGGGTAAAGTGCGTATAATGCGCCGCCATGACACGTCCCCGATCCCCAAAATCCCGCTCCAAACGCCGCTCTAGCGGCCTTAGCCCATGGCTGGGCTGGGCCTTCAAACTGGGTCTCGTAGGCCTGGTGGTGCTGGCCGGTTTCGCTATCTACCTCGATGCCGTGGTGCAGGAGAAGTTCTCCGGCAAGCGCTGGACGGTGCCGGCCAAAGTCTATGCCCGTCCGCTGGAACTGTTCGTCGGGCTGAAGCTGTCCAAGGATGACTTCCTGAAGGAGCTGGACGCCTTGGGCTATCGCCGTGAGAGCCTGTCCAATGGACCGGGTGCCGCTTCGGTGTCGGGTAACAACGTCGAGCTGAACACCCGCGGCTTCCAGTTCTATGAAGGCGCCGAGCCGGCCCAGCGTGTGCGCGTGCGTTTCTCCGGCGACTACGTGGCAGGCCTGACCCAGGCCAGCGGCGCCGATCTGGCAGTGGCCCGCCTGGAGCCCCTGCTGATCGGCGGTCTCTATCCCGCCCACCATGAAGATCGTGTGCTGATCAAGCTGGACCAGGTGCCGGCGTACATGGTGGAAACCCTGGTGGCGACCGAAGACCGCGAATTCTTCAACCACCACGGTGTGTCGCTCAAGTCCATCGCCCGCGCCTTCTGGATCAACGCGACCGCCGGCGAGCTTCGCCAGGGCGGGAGTACCCTGACCCAGCAGTTGGTCAAGAACTTCTACCTGACCAGCGAGCGCAGCATCTCCCGCAAGGCTACCGAAGCCATGATGGCCGTGCTTCTGGAGCTGCATTACGACAAGCGTGAAATCCTCGAAGCCTACCTCAACGAGGTGTTCCTCGGTCAGGATGGCCAGCGCGCCATCCATGGCTTCGGCCTTGCCAGCCAGTACTTCTTCAGCCAGCCGCTGGCGGAGCTCAAACTGCACCAGATCGCTCTGCTGGTGGGCATGGTTAAGGGGCCGTCCCACTACAACCCACGTCGATTCCCGGAACGCGCGCTGGAGCGCCGCAATCTGGTGATCGATCTGCTGGCCGAGCAGGGGGTGGTCACCCCCGAGGAGGCTGCTGCCGCCAAGCAGAAGCCGCTTGGCGTGACACAGCGCGGCAGTCTGGCTGACAGCTCCTACCCAGCCTTCCTCGACCTGGTGAAGCGCCAGCTGCGTGAGGACTATCGCGAGGAAGACCTGACCGAAGAGGGGCTGCGCATTTTCACCAGCTTCGACCCCATCCTGCAGTCCAAGGCGGAAACCGCACTGAGTGAGACCCTGAAGCGCCTTTCCGGGCGCAAGGGCGTGGACCAGGTGGAATCGGCCATGGTCGTGAGCAATCCGGAAACCGGTGAGATCCAGGCGCTGATCGGCAGCCGCCAGCCACGCTTCGCTGGCTTCAACCGCGCGGTGGATGCGGTGCGGCCCATCGGTTCGCTGATCAAGCCGGCCGTGTACCTCACTGCTCTGGAGCGCCCAAGTCAGTACACCCTGACCAGCTGGGTTGCCGACGAACCCTTCTCTGTGAAAGGGCAAGACGGCCAGGTGTGGCGTCCGCAGAACTACGATCGCCGCGCCCACGGCACCATTTACCTGTATCAAGGGCTGGCCAATTCCTACAACTTGTCGACCGCCAAGCTCGGCCTGGAACTGGGCGTGCCCAATGTGCTCAAAACCCTTGAGAGGCTGGGTGTTTCCCGCGAGTGGCCGGCTTATCCCTCGATGCTCCTCGGCGCTGGCGCGCTGAGCCCGATGGAAGTGGCGACCATGTACCAGACCCTGGCAAACGGTGGTTTCAATACGCCGTTGCGGGGGATTCGCAGTGTGCTGACTGCCGAGGGTGAGCCGCTCAAGCGCTATCCCTTCCAGATCCAGCAACGCTTCGATCCGGGTGCCATCTATCTGGTGCAGAACGCCATGCAGCGGGTCATGCGCGAAGGTACTGCGCGGTCGGTGTACAGCCAGCTGCCATCGTCCCTGACACTGGCGGGCAAGACCGGCACGACCAACGACTCGCGGGACAGTTGGTTCGCCGGCTTCAGTCAGGATCTGCTGGCAGTGGTCTGGCTGGGGCGCGATGATAACGGCAAGACGCCGCTGACCGGCGCCACCGGTGCGCTGCAGGTCTGGACCAGCTTCATGCGCAAGGCCGACCCGCTGCCACTGGATATGCCGATGCCAGACAACGTGGTGCAAGCGTGGATTGACCCGCACAGTGGCCAGGGTTCGGACCCGAGTTGCCCGGGCGCAGTCCAGATGCCCTACATTCGTGGCAGTGAACCTGCCCCTGGCGCAGCTTGCGGCATGGGCGCACCCGTGGACTCGGTCATGGACTGGGTTCGTGGTTGGATGCAATGAACCGAGAGGATGAAAAGTGAGTAAAGCCTGGATTCCCGCCCTTGCGGCAGCCGCTCTGCTGGCAGGTTGTGCCACCCCGCAGCGAGGCGCCATTCCCGTGGTTGACTCCGGTGCGCCCTTGTCCGAACTGGAGCAGGGAACCACTAACCGTGGTGGCTACAATCAGACGCCCGCGGCTCCGCGCAGCGTGCCCGAAGATTCCGGCGTGGTGGTGATGGTGCCAGGTGCCGCCGCCGGCGCACCCATTGCGGCGCCGGCGTCCAGCGCGCCCATCAGCGGCAGTATTACCAGTGGCGGTGTTACCCCCGGTCCAATAACCACTGGCCCGGCAGCGACGGCACCCAGCGCACCAGTCTATGGCTCTCCGAGCTATAGCGCGCCAGCGCCCATCGCTCCAAGTGGTATTCCCAGCAACGGTGGTGGATTGGCCGCCGACGAGCAGCTCGATGGCCCGGTGCTGGCGCTGCTGACCACTGCCCAGCAGCAACAAGGCGGTGGTGACCTGAACGGCGCCGCCGCCAGCCTGGAGCGTGCCCAGCGCATTGCGCCGCGTGAGCCCCAGGTGCTCTATCGCCTGGCTGAAGTACGCCTGGCCCAGGGGGATGCGGCACAGGCTGAACAGTTCGCACGTCGCGCCATGACCTATGCCAATGGTCGGCCGGCTCTGCAAGCCAGTCTGTGGGACCTGATCGCACGTTCCCGCGACCGTCTGGGCGACCCGTCCGGCGCGGCGCTTGCGCGTGACAAGGCCAAGGTCAATCTCTAGTGGACCCGCGTTGCGTCGAAGTGGCTGACCAGCTCCTGCTCATCGAGCGGGAGTTACGCGGTCTTGGCTGGTGGGCAGAGGTTTCGCCCAGTGCGGATGCCCTGGCCAGTCAGGCGCCGTTCTGCGTGGACACGCTGGCCTTCGAAGAGTGGCTGCAGTGGATTTTCCTGCCCCGCATGAAGGTCATTCTGGAGAATGACCTGGAGCTGCCTCAAGCATCTGGCATCCGTGCCATGGCGGAAGAGGCTTACCGGGAGCGGCTCACCGAGGTGAGTGCGTTGCTCGACGCTTTGGGCGCCTTCGACCGGTTGATAGGTGGGATGAACTGAGGCACTGCCTCAGTTGCAATTCTCGCTGATGGCTTTTTCGGCCTCTTTCATCCGGGACTGTCGCTCTTCCTCGCTCAGGCGGCGTACCTCCCCATTAACTTCCGCACGTAGTCGTGGATTGTTCTGTAGTTGCGCCAGATTGGTGCGTATGTTTTCGCAGTACTTACGACGCTCCGCTTCCTGAGTCGCGACTTCCGCCTTCACTTTTTCGTCGATGGCTTTCTGGTCGCCCACTGGCTTGCTCTCGGGCAGCGGCGCCGCTGGCTGAGCAATTTCGCTGTCCAGGCGCGGCAGGGCAGGACGCGGCTTTGGCACTGAGGTATTCACGCTGGTGGCTTCCTGGCCTTCAGGCGGATGGGCGCCAAAGTGGGTGACACCCTGGGCGTCCACCCATTTATAGACCTGGCCAGCCATGGCGGACGTGCTCAATGCTAGCAGCAGGCTGGCGGCAAGAATCATGCGGTGCATGCGGTTTCCTTTTGATGACGGAGAATCCTGCGCTAACTATAACCAAAAGCCGCCGGCCTTGATCCTGCGTCGCGTCACAGCAATCCATGCAAGATTCCGCAACGGATTACTTGACTTGTCCCGCGCTAATCCGAAGAATCCAGGGTTCGCTGTTCCAGTGGGCCGGCCGCAAGTCGGAAGCTGTAGCAGTCGATGAGGTGCATACCCGCGCCGACCTGTAACACCCGCAACGCGTTACCTCGCGCTGGGTGGGAAAGCCCCGCAACAACTCTCAGGGGCCGACCCGATGCTTGTTCAGTCAGCAGCTGACGTAGTCGGCGACCACCAGTCGCTCACGCGCTGCCTGCAAGCAAACCTATTCAGGCCGTCCGGTCGCGGGCGGTTATCTGGCGTTCTAGAGGTGAAAAACGTGGAGCTTTTATCTGGCGCTGAAATGGTCGTCCGCTCGCTGCGTGACGAAGGCGTTAAGTACATCTATGGGTACCCGGGTGGTGCCCTCCTGCATATCTACGACGCCCTGTTCAAAGAAAACGATGTGACCCACATCCTGGTCCGTCATGAGCAGGCTGCTACCCATATGGCCGACGGTTACGCCCGCGCCACCGGCAAGCCTGGTGTCGTGCTGGTGACCTCCGGCCCTGGCGCAACCAACGCCATCACCGGCATCGCCACTGCCTACATGGACTCCATCCCGATGGTGATCCTGTCCGGTCAGGTGCCCAGCAACATGGTCGGTACCGATGCCTTCCAGGAAACCGACATGGTCGGTATTTCCCGCCCGATCGTGAAGCACAGCTTCATCATCAAGCATCCCTCGGAAATTCCCGAGGTGATCAAGAAGGCCTTCTACATCGCCCAGTCCGGCCGTCCCGGTCCTGTCGTGGTCGACATTCCGAAAGACATGGGCGATCCGACCCAGAAGTTCGAGTACAGCTACCCGAAGAAGGTCAAGCTGCGTTCCTACAGCCCCGCAGTTCGTGGACACTCCGGTCAGATCCGTAAGGCTGCCGAGATGCTGCTGGTCGCCAAGCGCCCGATCCTGTACGCCGGCGGTGGCGTCATCATGGGTAACGCATCTGAGCAGCTCACCGAGCTGGCCAAGATGCTCAACCTGCCGGTCACCAACACCCTGATGGGGCTGGGCGCTTTCCCGGGTTCCGATCACCAGTTCGTTGGCATGCTCGGCATGCACGGTAGCTACACCGCCAACCTGGCGATGCACCACGCCGACGTGATCCTTGCCGTTGGCGCGCGTTTCGATGACCGCGTCATCAACGGCGCCGCCAAGTTCTGCCCGAACGCCAAGATCATTCACATCGACATCGACCCGGCCTCGATCTCCAAGACCATCAAGGCCGATATCCCGATCGTGGGTCCGGTGGACAGCGTGCTGTCCGAGATGGTCGCCATCCTCAAGGAAATCGGCGAGACCCCGAACAAGGATACTGTCGCGGCCTGGTGGAAGCAGATCGATGAGTGGCGCGCCGGCGGCGACCTGTTCCCCTATGACAAGGGCGACGGCAGCATCATCAAGCCGCAGAGCGTGATCGAGACACTCTGGGAAGTGACCAAGGGCGATGCCTACATCACCTCCGACGTAGGTCAGCACCAGATGTTCGCGGCCCAGTACTACCGCTTCAACAAGCCTAATCGCTGGATCAACTCCGGTGGTCTGGGCACGATGGGCTTCGGCTTCCCGGCGGCCATGGGCATCAAGCTGAACTTCCCGGAAACCGATGTGGCCTGTGTGACTGGCGAAGGCAGTATCCAGATGAACATCCAGGAGCTGTCCACCTGCCTGCAATACGACCTGCCGGTGAAAATCGTCAACCTGAACAACGGTACGCTGGGCATGGTCCGCCAGTGGCAGGACATGCAGTACAACAGCCGTTACTCGCACTCCTACATGGAATCGCTGCCTGACTTCGTCAAGCTGGCCGAAGCCTATGGCCACGTCGGCATTCGCGTGACCGATCCGAAGGATCTGAAGGCGAAGATGGAAGAGGCGTTCTCGCTGAAGAACCGTCTGGTGTTCCTCGACATCCAGGTCGACTCCAGTGAACACGTCTACCCGATGCAGATTCGGGATGGCGCCATGCGCGACATGTGGCTGAGCAAGACGGAGCGGACCTGAACATGCGACACATCATTTCCCTGCTGCTGGAGAACGAGCCGGGCGCATTGTCCCGCGTGGTTGGCCTCTTCTCCCAGCGCAACTACAACATCGAAAGCCTGACTGTGGCTCCGACCGAGGACCCGACCCTGTCGCGTCTGACCCTGACCACCATCGGGCACGATGAGGTGATCGAGCAGATCACCAAGAACCTCAACAAGCTGATCGAAGTGGTCAAACTGGTGAACCTGTCGGAGAGCGCCCACATCGAGCGCGAACTGATGTTGGTCAAAGTCAAGGCTACCGGCGCCCAGCGCGCCGAGGTCAAGCGCACCACCGACATCTTCCGCGGCCAGATCGTCGATGTGACGTCCAGCGTCTATACGATCCAACTGGCGGGTACCAGCGACAAGCTTGACAGCTTCATCCAGGCCATCGGCACCAGCTCGATCCTGGAAACCGTACGCAGTGGCGTCACTGGGATTTCCCGTGGCGACAAAGTGCTGACTATCTAATATTGCGATAGGCCCGAGGGGCCCAGTTAATAGGGGTGTTTCCATGAAAGTGTATTACGACAAAGACTGTGACCTCTCGATCATCCAGGGCAAGAAAGTTGCCATCATCGGTTACGGTTCCCAGGGCCATGCTCATGCCTGCAACCTGAAAGACTCCGGTGTCGACGTAACCGTCGGCCTGCGCGCTGGCTCTGCCACCGTTGCCAAGGCCGAAGCCCATGGCCTGACAGTCAAGAGCGTGCCTGAAGCCGTTGCTGCCGCTGACCTGGTGATGATCCTGACCCCGGACGAGTTCCAGTCCAAGCTGTACAAGGAAGAAGTCGAGCCGAACCTGAAGAAGGGTGCCACCCTGGCCTTCGCCCACGGCTTCGCCATTCACTACAACCAGGTCGTACCGCGTGCCGACCTCGACGTGATCATGATTGCGCCGAAAGCTCCGGGCCACACCGTTCGCTCCGAGTTCGTCAAAGGCGGCGGCATCCCTGACCTGGTAGCCGTTTACCAGGACGCCTCCGGCAACGCCAAGAACGTTGCTCTGTCCTACGCTTGCGGCGTGGGCGGCGGCCGTACCGGCATCATCGAAACCACCTTCAAGGACGAGACCGAAACCGACCTGTTCGGTGAGCAAGCTGTTCTGTGTGGCGGCTGCGTAGAGCTGGTGAAAGCCGGTTTCGAAACCCTGGTAGAAGCCGGTTACGCGCCGGAAATGGCCTACTTCGAGTGCTTGCACGAACTGAAGCTGATCGTCGACCTGATGTACGAAGGCGGCATCGCCAACATGAACTACTCGATCTCCAACAACGCCGAGTACGGTGAATACGTAACCGGTCCGGAGGTTATCAACGCTGAATCCCGTCAGGCCATGCGCAACGCTCTGAAGCGCATCCAGGATGGTGAATACGCGAAGATGTTCATCCAGGAAGGTGCCTCGAACTACGCTTCGATGACTGCCTACCGTCGTAACAACGCCGCTCACCCGATCGAGCAGGTCGGTGAGCGTCTGCGTGCGATGATGCCGTGGATCTCTGCCAACAAGATCGTCGACAAGACCAAGAACTAAGGTCTTATCCTGATCAGAAAGAACGCGGCCTCGGCCGCGTTCTTTCGTTATGGCGCCGGGGTTCTGGTATAAAGCCTGTTTGCCGGGCGGCGCATTCCTGAGCCCGTCCACCTCATTCCGTACTCGTTGCAAGGATGTTGTTCATGAGTGAACGTCCCGAAGAGCCGCACCAGCCCACCGAAAACGACAGCCTGCTGCCGATCGACGAACACGTCGAGGAAGGCCAGGACGCAGAAGGGCGCAAAGTCCGGCATCGTGGCATCTACCTGCTGCCCAACCTGTTCACCACTGCCAACCTGTTCGCCGGCTTCTATGCCATCGTCAATGCCATGAGCGGCAACTACTCGGTGGCGGCTGCCACCATCTTCGTCGCCATGGTGCTGGACAGCCTCGATGGCCGCGTCGCCCGCCTGACTAACACACAGAGCGCCTTCGGCGCTGAGTACGACTCTTTGTCAGACATGGTGGCCTTCGGCGTGGCTCCTGCCCTGCTGGCTTTCGAATGGGCCCTGAGCGGCCTGGGCAGCGTCGGCCTGACCGTCGCCTTCATCTATGTCGCCGGTGCGGCGCTACGTCTGGCGCGCTTCAACACCCAGATCGGCAAGGTGGACAAGAAATGGTTTATCGGCCTGGCCAGCCCCGCCGCCGCGGGCGTAGTGGCTGGCACCGTCTGGGCCTTCAGCGATTTCGGCATCAAGGGCTCGAACATGTCGTTCATCGTTGCCCTGTTGGTCGCCCTGGCCGGCATGCTGATGGTGAGCAACATCAAGTTCTACAGCTTCAAGGACCTGGACCTGAAAGGGCGCGTACCTTTCGTGGCTATCCTGATCGTCGTGCTGGCCTTCGCCGTGGTGTTCAGCGACCCGCCGCGCATCCTCCTGCTGATCTTCCTGGCTTACGCCGCATCCGGCCCGGTGCAATACTTGCTCCAACTGCGTCGTCGCAAGCAGGTCGAGTGATGTAATTTCCTCGCGGCTCCGCAGTCTACTGGGCATCCTAGCCCGAGTTGCGGAGCCGCTATGCTGATCCAGATCCCCCCTTCGTCCGTATGCCGCGAGCACGAAGTTACGCCCGAATCCGTCTATCTCTCCCGACGCCAACTGCTTTCCGCAACTGGTGGCCTGTTGGCCATGACTTCGTTGCCGCTCCATGCCTGGGAAGCATCGGCCTATCCCGACGTTGAGGCTGCCCAGGCACCAGTCTGGTTCAGCGAGAAACTCGCGACTACCCATTGGAAGGCCGTTACTCCGGCGGATGAGGCGATTACACCGTTTCAGGATGCAACCCACTACAACAACTTCTACGAGTTCGGGACCAACAAGGGGGACCCAGCGCGTTACGCGGAGAAGATGCAGGTTGAACCCTGGACGGTGCGTATCGATGGTGAAGTGGGTAAGCCTGGTACCTACTCGGTAGAGGACTTGGTCAAACCCCAGGGTCTGGAAGAGCGCATCTATCGGCTTCGTTGCGTCGAGGCCTGGTCCATGGTCATTCCTTGGCTGGGGTTCCCCTTGGCGAATTTGCTCAAGCGTGTGGAGCCGACCAGCAAGGCCAAGTTTGTCAGCTTCGAGACCCGTCTCGCGCCAGAGGAGATGGCAGGAGTGCGCTCCGGCTTCTCCCTGATCGATTGGCCCTATGTAGAAGGTTTGCGCCTGGATGAGGCGATGCATCCTCTTACCCTGCTTGCCGTGGGAATGTATGGTCGCGTGCTGCCGAACCAGAATGGCGCGCCACTTCGCCTTGTAGTTCCGTGGAAGTACGGTTTCAAGAGCATCAAGTCCATCGTGCGGATAAGTCTAGTCAGCGAGCAGCCTCCTACTACGTGGCAATCCATCGCCCCGGAGGAGTATGGCTTCTATTCGAACGTCAATCCTGAGGTGGATCATCCCCGTTGGAGCCAGGCCCACGAACGACGCCTTCCCAGTGGGCTGTTCAGCCCGAACATCGTGCCGACTCGTATATTCAACGGCTATGACGAAGTGGCCAGCCTTTATAGCGCGCTGGATTTAAGGAAGTACTACTGATGCGGTTCAAACTCTGGAGGCTGTTCGTATTCCTGGTGGCGCCGATTGCGGTTGGCCTGTGGCTTTATCAGGCCTGGATTTTCGCGTTGGGGCCGGACCCAGGCAAAGTACTGGTTGATCGTCTGGGGCTGGGGGCTCTCTGGTTGCTGCTCATTACCTTGTCCATGACGCCATTGCAGAAGCTGACCGGCTGGGGAGGGTGGATTGCGGTTCGCCGGCAACTCGGGCTCTGGTGCTTCACTTATGTAGTGCTGCATATTACTGGCTATGCCGTGTTCCTTCTCGGTCTCGATATGCAGCAACTGATAATCGACCTCGGCAAACGCCCTTATATATTCGTAGGTGCCTTGGGTTTCACTGGATTACTGGCGTTGGCGGTCACCTCCAACCGCTTCAGCATCCGCCGGTTGGGCAAGCGCTGGAAGCAGTTGCACCGTCTGGTCTACGCCATCCTGGCAATAGCGTTGCTGCATATGCTCTGGGTCGTGCGGGCGGATATGGCTGAGTGGGTTGGGTACGCCACGGCTGGCGCTGTGCTGATGCTGCTGCGGTTGCCGATGGTGGAACGGTTTCTGCCCAAGGTTTTCGAGATG
>NZ_JASATC010000022.1:0-98461 GCF_038440135.1 Pseudomonas sp. OTU5201
TAATTTAAACCCCACCCCGCCGCGCACCTTAAATGACCACTGGGTCGAAATGATTAAGCGAACACTTGGGACGAGGCGCCTCAGAGCACCATCGCCGCGACCCAACCGAATGCCATCAGCGGCAGGTTGTAATGCAGGAAAGTGGGTACCACGGTGTCCCAGATATGGTTGTGCTGGCCGTCCACATTCAGGCCCGATGTCGGGCCCAGGGTCGAGTCGGACGCTGGCGAGCCGGCGTCACCCAGGGCGCCTGCAGTGCCGACGATGCTGACGATGGCCAGCGGGCTGAAGCCCAGTTGCACGCAGAGCGGCACGAAGATGGCCGCGATGATCGGCACGGTGGAGAAGGACGAGCCGATCCCCATGGTCACCAGCAGTCCCACCAGCAGCATCAGCAACGCGCCCAGCGCCTTGCTGTGGCCAATCCAGCCGGCCGAGGCATCCACCAGGGTTTCCACCTGGCCGGTTTCGCGCATCACCTCGGCGAAGCCCGAAGCGGCGATCATGATGAAGCCGATCATGGCCATCATCTTCATGCCCTCGGTGAACAGGTCGTCCGCCTCTTTCCAGCGCACCACGCCCGACAGCGAGAAGATCACGAAGCCCAGCAGCGCGCCGATGATCATCGAGTCGAGCCACAGCTGCACCACGAAGGCGACCAGGATGGCCACCCCCGCCACACCGAGGCTCAGCGGGTTATAGGCAACGCTCACCTGCTCGGTCCGGGCGATGCGCTCCAGGTCATAGACGCGCTCGCCGCGGTAACTGACGAACACCGCGATGAGAAGACCGGCGACCATGCCCAGGGCCGGTATCAGCATCGCGTGGGTGACATTCACACCGGTAACGTCGACGCCACTTTTCACCACATTCGCCAGCAGAATCTCGTTCAGGAAGATGTTGCCGAAACCCACCGGCAAAAACATGTACGGCGTGATCAGGCCGAAGGTGATCACGCAGGCAACCAGCCGACGGTCGATGGACAGGCGCGTCAACACATAAAGAAGCGGCGGCACCAGCAGCGGAATGAATGCAATGTGGATCGGCAGGATGTTCTGCGAGGAAATCGCCACGCACAGCAGGAGTGCGACCAGCAGCCATTTCAGTGCATTACCGCCGTTGGCTTCCTGCCGGCCCACCAGGGCCAGGGCCTTGTCCGCCAGGGCGTGGGCCAGGCCGGAACGGGCGATGGCCACGGCGAACGCGCCCAACAGTGCGTAGGACAATGCCACGGTGGCACCGCCCCCCAGCCCCTTGTTGAAGGCCGCCAGAGAACCTTCGATTCCCAGGCCACCGACCGTTCCACCCACTAGGGCACCCACGATCAGGGCCACCACCACGTGCACCCGGCACAGGCTGAGAACCAACATGATCCCCACCGCCGCCACTACCGCATTCATAGCCTCTCCTCAGGTTCCGGGGCCAAGCCAACCGCGGGTTCGCCGCGAAAAAAAGCGCGCACTCTGCCCAAACCGGCCACATCTGTCAAAAGCGTTCGGAATATTGTGCGGAGTGTGCATAATTCTTGCCTGCAAATTGCGCCCTCGTGCATTCCGCACGGCTAATCGTCGTCTACGCGTCAAGAAATCGCCTGTCGCGCCGATATCGAATGAAGTTCCGACGAGTCAGAAGGAAGTCCCAATGCCGTTCAATCACCTGTCCATCCAGTGGAAGATCACCTTGCTGGCCGGCATTTGCCTGCTGGCCATCGTGACCTTGCTGGTCGGTTCGTCCCTGTATCAGTCCAAACGCAGCGCCAGCCTGGTGAAGGCCGACAGCAGCCAGATGCTCGACCAGAGCGCGCGACTGCGCCTGCAGGCCCGTGCGGAGCTTCAGGCCATCCGCATCCAGCGCTACTTCATGGACAACTATCAGTACGGCAAGGGTTTCTCGCGCCAAGTCCTGTTCCTCAAGGAACAGGCGGAAAAGCGCTTCCTCGACGCCTTCGACCTGCGCGAAGACCTGACCCGTCAGGTGCGTACCAGCCTGGAAGCCAACCCGGAAATCCTCGGCCTCTACCTCGTCTTCGAACCCAATGCCCTGGACGGCAAGGACGAACTCTTCGTTGACCAGGCCGAGCTCGGCAGCAACGACAAGGGCCGGTTCTCCCTCTACTGGGCACAACCGACTCCCGGCAAGCTGGAATCCGAATCCATGACCGAGGAACTGCTCGCCGACAGCAGTGCCGGTCCCAGTGGCGCCCCCTACAACGCCTGGTACACCTGTCCGATCAAGACCGGACAAGCCTGCGTACTGGACCCCTACTTCGATAACGTCGGCGACCGCCAGGTGCTGATGACCAGCATCGCCTTCCCCCTGCAACTGAACGGCAAGACCGTGGGTGTCATGGGCCTGGACATCAGCCTGGAAAGCCTGCAGCAACTGAGCGTGTCTGGTAACCGCGAGCTGTACGACGGCAATGGACATGTCAGCATCCTCAGCCCGGCGGGCCTGCTCGCCGGCCACAGCCGCGACGTCAGCCTGCTCAGCGCCAACCTCGACAAGGCCTTTGGCGAAAAGGCCAGCGAGCTGGCCGGCAACCTCCAGGCCGGCACGGCCGTGGAAATGCAGCACGACGGCATGCTGCGCGTGATGCAGCCCTTCAAGCCGATCCCCACCGCTGCCCCCTGGAGTGTGCTGCTGGAAGTGCCGGAGAAGGTCCTGTTGACCCCTGCGCTGGAGCTGAGCACCAAGCTCGATGCGCAGAACCACACAGCCAACCTCACCGGCCTGCTGATTGGTCTGGTCGCGGGCGTCGTCGGCCTGCTGCTGGTGTGGCTGACCGCCCGTGGCGTGACCCGGCCGATCCAGGGCGTGGCCAGCATGCTCAAAGACATCGCCAGCGGCGAAGGTGACCTGACCCGCCGCCTCGACTACGCCCGCCAGGACGAACTGGGTGAACTGGCCGGCTGGTTCAACCGCTTCCTCGACAAGCTGCAGCCGATCATCGCCGACGTGAAACGCTCGGTGCAGGACGCCCGAAGTACCGCCGACCAGTCCGCCGCCATCGCCAGCCAGACCAGCGCCGGCATGCAGCAGCAGTACCGCGAAGTCGACCAGGTGGCCACCGCCTCCCACGAGATGAGCGCCACCGCCCAGGACGTCGCCCGCAGCGCCGCTCAGGCCGCCGAAGCCGCCCGTGGCGCCGACCACGCCACCCGAGAGGGCCTTGGGGTGATCGGCAAGACCACCAGCGCCATCGAGCAACTGGCCAGCGAGATGAGCGCGGCCATGGAAGAAGTGCAAAGCCTGGCCAGCAGCAGCGAGCAGATCGGCTCGGTGTTGGAAGTGATCCGAGCCATCGCCGAGCAGACCAACCTGCTGGCGCTCAACGCTGCCATCGAGGCCGCCCGCGCCGGTGAGGCTGGCCGAGGCTTCGCCGTGGTGGCCGACGAGGTACGCAACCTGGCCAAGCGCACCCAGGACTCGGTGGAAGAAATTCGCCAGGTGATCGAAGGCCTGCAGCACGGCACCCGCGAGGTGGTCGGCTCGATGCACAGCAGCCACCGCCAGGCCCAGGGCAGCGTCGAGCAAGTGGAACAGGCGGTGGTAGCGCTGCAGCGCATCGGCGACGCGGTGACGGTGATCAGCGACATGAACCTGCAGATCGCCTCGGCAGCCGAGGAACAAAGCGCGGTGGCCGAGGAGATCAACCGCAACGTGGCGGCGATCCGCGACGTCACCGAATCCCTCTCCGGGCAGGCCGAGGAATCCGCCCAGGTCAGCCAGGCCCTCAACCGCCTGGCCAACCACCAGCAAGGACTGATGGATCAGTTTCGCGCCTGACGGTCTTCACCCTTTCCCGCACGCGGGAGAGGGTACTGTCCGAGCACCGGGCGCTTTTCTGAAGGGGCGATTTCAATCGCCAAGCGGACTGAGGGTTCGCTCTTCGGCCTCGAAGAGGGCAACTCTCCTGCCCTTGGCCAATGAATTCGCCCCTATTTCAGCACGCCCAGCAGCTTCCACAGGCGGCGGGATTCGGCATCCGCCGTGATCAACTCGTCCAGCAGGCTACTTAGCGGCTGGTTGCCCCATTCCACTGCACGGCGGATCACGTAGGGCACAGGGCTGTGGGGTTCGGTGCGGGCCAGATAATCAGCAATCAGCGCCAGTTGTCGGTAGGCGTCTTCGCGGCTGACAGGCATACCGTTGAAGATGGGTGGCGCCTCCGCGCCAATGGGGTCAGGCTCGGGCACGACTTCGGGAGCCGGCAACTCGGCGGCCGGAGTCTGGGATTGCATGGGAATGAACTCCTGCATGAGCGTGTGGATGGCGTTCAGGGTCTGGTGCAGGGGGGCGAAGCTGGGGGCCAGTTCGCCGAGCCAGCCATCGCACCAGGCGCCCAGACGACCCAGCTCGGTCAGGCTCGCCTCCGCGCCCTGGTGAACGCGCACGAAGCTGGCGGTGGACAATTGCCGGAGTGCCTCGTTGAGCTTGCGCTGCTCCAGTCGGGCGGCCTCGGCGGCCACCTTGTCCGCCTTGCTATCGCTGGCCTGTACCTGGCGCTGCTGGAGTTGCTGCCAACCGTGCAACGTCAGGTGGGCGAGGTCGGTCTGTTCGGCGCCGAACAGCGCACAGCGAGTCAGGACGATCTCGCTGTAGCGGCGGACCAACCATTCCAGCGGCGCCACACGCCAGGAACGATCACCCTCCTCCGGCTTCGGGTGCAGGTCCTCCGGGTATCGTTCGCAGAGCCCGGCCAACAACCCCAGCGCAGGAGCCAGGCCGTCGAGTCCGCTGCGCAGGAGCCAGGCCTCGCCCAGCCAGGCCGCCAGCATCAGGTCCTTGCTGCGTTCGCGCAGCAGTTCGCTGGCCAGCCGTTCTACGGCGGCCCAGTCACCGCGCTTGAGGTCCGCCTGCCACACACCGGCCGGCAGGCTGGCATCGTCTTCCCGGCGCAGCTCCCGCAAACGGTCCCAGGCGGGGTCGTAACGCAGGCTCGGGCCGCAGGGATCGGTGCTGGAAATGGGGTCCAGCAGTTCGCTGGCCAGGGTATCGGTCATCGGCTGGTTCATGGCGTCGCCTCGGTGCTGACCAGGGAAGCGCTGTGGCGGTCGGTGAATGGCGAGCGCGGTGCCTTCACCGGCAACGGCTGGATCGACAGCGGCAGCTTGCCGCCCTGGGTCATCAGCGACAGGCGCATGAACATCAACGCCTGCTGGTTGCCACTGGGGGTACCGCGTACCGGCACCTGCAGGGTCAGCGGGAAATCGGTGTAGTCCATGCTCGGCTGACGCTGCAGCACCACATGGGCGCGCATCAGGCGCAACAGCGCCCAGGGACCGCGGTACTCCCAGCCCGCCTCCAGATCGGACACCGCCATGCTCGGCTGCAAGGGGTCGATGCTCGGCCGCTGGCTGCCGTCCTTGGCCCAGCGCAGCATCAGTTGCACGGGATCGCCGACGTTCCAATGCAGGCGCTGCGCTTCACCGGGGAAACCGATCTGCTTGTCGCCGGCATGCAGTCCCCAGGCGATCACCTGGTCCGCCCCGCGTTCGTCATCGCGGTCGGTACGCCAGCGCACGTCCAGTTCGACGCCGAGGGAACCGGACGGGTCGCGCAGGAACAGCGGGGCCAGCCAGCTACGCGCCTGTTTCAGACGCGCGAGGAAGTCCTCCGCGGCCGGACGATCACTGGCATTGCTCCATTTCAGCCCCTCTTCAGCCTGCGCCAGCCGGCTGTCGATCAGCTCCACCAGATGCTGCACCCGTGCGGGGTCGGCATCGTCGGCCTGGAGGCTGTAGGCGAAGGGGAAGCGGTCCGCGAGGTACTGGTTGAAGTAGTCCGCCAGGTCGTTCCAGGCCCGGGCGGCGCGCTGCTGCTGCAACTGGCTGCAGCGCTGCGAGGCCTGTTCGCGCAGTACGTGGGTGCGCCGGGCCAGGTCGCCGACACCGCTGGACAGGGTGGCGGTGGCCAGCACCTGGGTGCAGGAGCCCATGTCCATTTCGACGAAGTCGCGGCTGACCAGTTGCTCGAACAGCGCCGGTGAGCTGGTGGGGTTCTGCGCCTTGTACTTGGTCATTTCCTCGCTCAGTGCGGCCAGGCGCGCCACCCGATCCCGCTCGTAGGAGGGCAGCCCGGACTGTGCCTGGAGCCAGGTCAGCGCCGGCGCCGCTCCCTCACTGGTGGTGAGGATGACCGCGAACTGCTGGCCAAGGCTGTTCTTCAGGTCCTGCACATCGCTGGAGCGGAAGAGTTGCAGCCCGAGGTTGCGACCGCCGTCCCACTGGTTAATGTCGAAGCGCTGCGTAAACACCGGCAGGGCATCGATGCTGCGCAGGGCCGAATCGACATCCGCCATGGCCATGCGGGTCAGTTGGCTGCGCAATGCACCGGCAAGGTCGGTCCGATCAAGCTCCACCAGCGCTTCGAACACCTGGCCGGCCTGTTCCACCGGAACATCGAAGGCCTTGCTGGCACTGCCCGACGGGCGCGGATCGGAAGCGCTCAAACTGGCCCAGATGGCGCGCGTTGCAGCTTCACCGGCGGCCTTGAGCATACCTTCGCGATAGTCCGGCGGAATCTGTGCCAGCTCCTGGCCGACGAAGGCGTGATAGCTGTCGACGAAGCCCTGCGCCTGGGCCAGTGCCCGCGAATCGACGTGGCGAAGTGTGCGCAGATCGGGCTCCACGGCGTCCCGGCGCAAGGCCACCACGACGAAGTCGCGCTTGAGCAGTCCCTTGATCGCCTTGGACAGGGCACTGATGTGTTCCTGCAGCGTCAGCGTGCCTCCCGCCTGACGCTGCAACAGGTTGGAGCGGGTACCGATGCTGGCGATCCATTGCCCGTGGAAGCCCTTGCGCAGGCGGGCCGCCTCAGCCTCGAGGTTCTGCTCCACAGCAGGCCCCAGCAGGTTGCTCTGGCGCACGGTTTCCATGTGGTTGCGATAACCGGGCACCAGCTCCTCGCCGTTGCTGTGGCTCCAGGCCGAGTTGGTCAGGGCGATCAAATCTTCGAGGGTGTCGATCAGGCTGTTGATTTCTTCCAGCTCGGGCAGCGTATTGCCCTGCCCGCCCTGCAGGCTCTCGAGATGCACCTTGAGGTACCCGGCCGGGCGAACGAAGTTGTCGGCGAGGAAGTACTGCGTCAGCCAGAGCTTCATCAGCGCCTGGTACTGCTGACTCAGGGCCTGGCGCTGGGACTGCAGGTCGAGCGGCGCCAGGCCAGGCCCGCCCAACCCGCGCAAGACGCGCTCGTAATAGGCGCGGCGGCGCAGGTCGGCCGTGTTCAGGTCCAGCCCGAGCGCCATGTTGCCAAGCTGCGCCAGGGGTTCCAGTACGCCCTTGTCGCCGGACAGGACTTCGCTGAACAGGCGGTTCTGCTGCGCCAGGCTGGACGCGCCATAGGCCAGGTTGCGCGCCTTGACGTAGTTCGGCCAATCCTCGGGCTGCTCGCCTTCGACGCTAGTGCGCCGATCTCCCACGCGGATCGCCAGCAGCTTGTCCAGCTCCACTCGCTGCAATTCCCCCAGGGGGTGCATCGCTTCGCTGCGCGCCATGGAGCGGAGGACGCTGTCCATGCGTCCATCGAGGGAGGAGAACCAGGAGGTGGGATAGACCAGCGAGGAGAAATGCCAGCGCGGCGCGTCCTGCATCAATCGCCAGAAGCCCAGCAGGTTGCGCCGCGCCTGCTCCGCGCTGCGCGCCGGATCCATCAGTGCCACGTGGTTGTTCTGCGCAACCTGCAGCACGCGCGTCAGCTCGCGGGCGTCACGCTGGCCGTCATGCCATACCCAGAGCATGCCCAGCAACCAGAATGCGCCGACAACCGCCGCCGTGCCGGCGACCACCTGTTGCCAACGCTGGCGCAGACGCAGGATGCGCGGTACCGCTTGGGCCAGCCCTTGCTCGGCGAGGAAACGCTGGCGCCAGAGCGCACATGAAAACACCCCGCGCGCTGGCGGCAGGTCACGGGCCGAGAGCTCCCAGGGCTCGGCGTCGCTGGCGAAAGCCTGAGTCGAACTGAGATAGAGGCCCCGCAGGCGCGCCGCCTCACCCTGGGCATTGCCCTGGAACACGGGTTCGAGCAGCGCTCGCAAATTGCCGCGCAGGCCGTCCAGTTGGTCCGGCAAGCGGTAGAGGTCTTCGCCCAGTTCGCCCGTGAGCGCCCCTACTTCCAGGATCGACGCTTGCACGGCCTGCACTACCTGGTCCAGTGCGTCGTCAAGCCAGTAACCCTGCCAGCCGGCTTCCAGGGCATAGGGGGAGGACCAGCCCAGGGCACGCTCACGGCCCTCTTCCGGCAGCGCCGCCACCAGTTCCTGGAAACCCGGCAGCTCTTCCAGGCCGGTGACCAGCACATGTACCGGCAGGCTAAGCCCCAGTCGCTGCAGCATTTCGCCGAAGCGCCGGCGTACGGCAACGGCATCGATCGCCAGTTGGGCGTCATCCAGCAGGCGCGCCAGGGGGATGGTCCAGATAACGCCATCCAGCGGTCGCTGCCCACGCAGGCGCAGCAGCATTGCGAGCAAGCGGCGCCAGGCGAAGGCCGGCGCAGTGCCGCCCTCTTCCGGCAGGAACAGGCCCTGCGGCACCACCAGCAGCGAGCCATCCGGGTCGGCCCACCAGCGGCCGAACCAGGCCGGGCGGTCCGTCGGCTTCAGCTGCCAGTCAATGCAAAGCTGGCTGCCTTCTCGCGGGTCCCCCACCAGCAACAGCCAGGGTGTCAGGTAGCGGTCCTGGCTACCCTGGTCATGCTCCATCTTGCGCACGGCCGTGTAGAAACTGCGGATGGCCGTGCCGGACTGGGTGCGCAGCCACCAGAAAATCGCCACCAGGGCGAGCAGTAACAGCAGGATGGCCAGGACGATCAGGGCAATGGCGAAACCGCTCATTCCGCGCGCTCCTCGTCATCCAGCGTGGCGGCCAGATGAAGCACCGGCTCCAGCTCGGACTGGATATCGCTCCACAGCCAGTGCCCCACCGCGCTCAGCAGCAGCGAAAAGCCGAGGATCGCCAGTCCCAGGCGCAGTCCATCCAGCAGCGCCCGCCGCAATGGCAGACGCAATGGTGCCGCCTGCAGGGGCCGTTCCAGACTCTGCAGGGCACCCGCGATGGCGGGCTCGCGCTGCCAGGCAAAGGTGAACAGCGCTTGCCGCCAGCGTTCGTGCATGGCCTGCCCGCGCTCTCCGCGTAACTGCCCATGGAAACCGAGCAACAGGCATTCCAGGTAGACATTGGCCAGGTCGCGGGTAGCCGGCGCACGCTCCTTGAGCAAGCCTCGAATGGCCATGGGCAGGCGTTCGCCGGCGTTGCGCGAGCCATACAGACGGGCTTCCAGCGGCCGCCCCTGCCAGGCTGACTGGCCGGCCCAATTGCCGAACAACAAGGTCTCATCCAGCAACGCGACAAAGGCATAGACCACGGCCTTGACTTGAGCCGCCGCCGGCTCGCCGACACTGGCGAAGGCGCTGCGCCAGAGGCGGCGGACAATACGGGTGGCGGTCTCGGCGGTGCGCTCCACCAGTTGGCCGTCACTGTCGTCGGCGTCTTCCAGCTCGTCCCAGGCATCGCGCCATTCCAGCCAGGCCTGGCGGAACGCGAGGCTCAAAGGTGCCTCGCCGAACTCCGGTGGATACAGGGCCACACTCCTTTCCGGCATTTGCGCGTCCTTGGCTGGTCAATCAAGCGAATTCGTGTGCGTTGGCGACAAACAGCACCACCTGCCAGGGGCCCGCCAATGCCGCCTGGCCGGGCACCACGAGGCAGAGTTTCTGCTCGGGATCGAACCACTCGCCAGCCGCCTGGACCACGAATAGCCGGGTGTCCTCGCCCACGCTGTAAGAGACCTGCTCGGCGCGGCTCATGGACTGGTGCGCCAGACCGCTCATGCGCTGGCGTGCGAGGGTGGGCACATGCCCCTGGGACGCGATGATGGCCTGCCCCAGCCAGTGGAAGGCCGCCTGCTCGCCGGCACCGGCCGGCATGCGCAGGCCAATCACCAGGCGCTGGCGACGGGACTGGGTATCGGGTAGTTCGATGGCAAAGCCCTGCTCCACCTGCTCAAAGGCCAGGCAGCGATAACCGACCCGCACGCGGGTCAGGGCGTTCTCCAGCCAATCGAGCACTTCGTCATAGCCACGCTTGAGGTCGAGGAAGTCCAGGGAGGCAAAGGCCGGCACCCCCGCCACCGGGTCCAGCGCACACCAGGAACCCGCCATGCCCACCAGCAGGCCATGCAGGCGGTCCGGCGCGGCCACCCGGCTGTTCAACGCCGCCTCCACTTCCGGCAGGCGTGTCCATAGCGCGGCGAGCTGTCGCCGGACTTCGGTCATGTCGTCATGGTTACCGGCCTGTTCGGCCTGGCGCAGTCGGCCAGCGAGGAACAGGCACTTTTCCCGCGCACGGGCACACAGCGCGGCGACAGCGCGGCCGAGTGCGGATTCGGGAAGCACCCTTGGCGTCGGCGCCACGTAGGCCTGGCGGACAAAGCCACCCCCTTCCTTGGCGATGCGCAGCAGTGGCAGGCAGACCGAATCAGCACGGCCACTCTCGGTGACCAGGCGCGTCGCCGGTCGCCAGACCAGGATGGGCTCGGGATGTTCGCCGCTGGCCAGGTCCGGCACGGCTTCGCCCACCGCCGACTGCAGGCGCCCGCGCAGCGGCAACACCTGGCCCCCGCGACCGAGCGGGTTAACGGCGAGAAAGACGGTGACGCTGGACGTCGCGGATTGGGCGATGGCGGCGCTGACGTCCAGCTCCAGCGCGACACCTTCACCTGGCTTGACGCTGACGGGCAGGCCGTCGGGGAGAATGGCGTCGAGGGCCAGTACGCGTACCAGGCCGGCGCAGAGGGCGGCAGGATCGAGTTCGAGATGGGAAACGCCCCAGAACCAGGGATTGCCGGCTTGGGCGAAATGAGCGGCGAGCACTTCCGCACGCAACCCTTGCAGCTGGAAATGCTGGGGCAGCAACTGCATGCCCTCGTGCCAGCACACCGCGTCAGGCAGAACTTTCATACCACTCCCCTTCGACGTCCGACATTGTCGCGAGCTCGACGCCCTGATGTTCAGGGGCTTTCGTCAATGCTCGTTCTCGCTCAACAAGCGCATTTCCCTGCTATCGAACCGGAGCCAGGCACGACTCTGCTCATCCAGCCGGAGGCGGTGAGCACCGGGACTGTTATAGCCGGCGAAGACCAAAAGTCCAGCCGCGCTATCACCCGCCAGCGGGAACTCCTGTGCCTCCATGAACTGTCCGGGGACCAGCTCCAGACTCCAGACAGAGAACTGCTGGCGGTAATCACGGCGGTACTGCTCGCGATCGGTGAACCACTGCCGTGCGCTGATACCGGAAAGCACCTTGAGCAGTTCGGGGTCGCGCACCGCGATGAAGTCGACGGCGATGGGCGTGTCATCGTTGGCACGCTCGGCCACATCCAGCGTCAGCGCATCGAGCTGGACCCGTGGACCCAAGACATAAGAGCAGCCGCCCAGCGCAATCGCGGCGGCGAACAACACGGCTTTCGAAACGAAAATGAAACGTCCCTGCTTCATGGCGGTCGGACCCTGGTTTGCATTTGCAAATTTATAGACCTGTTCTAGCGTGTCTGAGTAGTTCGTCGGACTGACGAACACGAGGGATCGCCAAGGACAGGCTTGCGTGTAGTTCCCCCTGTCGCGTCGCGTGATCCAGCAAGGGAGTGCGATGACAGGACCCGTCCGATGCATTGCGCTCGTGGCAATGCACCGGAGCCCACCACCATGGCAGAAAGCACGCAGCACAAACTGGACCGGGTCCGCCCGCCCCGGGTACAGATCACCTACGACGTCGAAATCGGCGACGCCATCGAGAAGAAGGAACTGCCGCTGGTCGTCGGTATCCTCGCTGACCTTTCGGGCAAGCCCGACCAACCCCTTCCCAAGCTCGTCGAGCGACGTTTCACCGAAATCGACCGCGACAACTTCAATCAGGTGCTCGCCTCCATCGCGCCGCGCACCACTCTCCAGGTGGACAACACCATCACCGGTGACGGCAGCAAGCTCAATGTCGAGCTGCGCTTCAAGGACATGGACGATTTCGATCCGGTCAACATCGTCAAGCAGATCACCCCGCTACGCCGCCTGTTCGAGGCCCGCCAGCGCCTGCGCGACCTGCTCACCAAGCTGGACGGCAACGACGACCTGGACAAGCTGCTGCAGGAAGTGGTGAGCAACACCGAAGGCTTGCAGGAGATCAAGTCGGCTCGTCCCGAAGCCGAATCCGCCGCGCCCGAAGGCGAAGGCGACGCACCGGCCGAACCCCAGGCCTGACCGATAACCCGACATTCCCGGAGGACTCGCCATGGCCACAGAAGCCGGTGCGAACAGCGAAAGCACCACGCAAACCCTGACCCTGCTCGACCGTATCGTTGCCGAGGGCCGTATGGCCCATGACGACAGCCAGCAAGACTACGCCCGCGACATGCTCGCGGAGTTCGCCACCCAGGTACTCGACGAAGGCATGGCCATCGACAAGGACACGGTGGCCATGATCAATGACCGCATCAGCCAGATCGACGAGCTGATCAGCGACCAGCTCAACCAGGTCCTGCACCACCCCGACCTGCAGAAGCTGGAAGCCTCCTGGCGCGGCCTGCACCTGCTGGTGCAGAACACCGAGACCAGTAACCGCCTGAAGCTGCGCCTGCTCAACGTTACCCAGAAGGAACTGCAGACCGACCTGGAGAAGGCCGTCGAGTTCGACCAGAGTGCGCTGTTCAAGAAGATCTACGAAGAGGAATACGGCACCTTCGGCGGCCATCCGTTCAGCCTGCTGGTGGGCGACTACAACTTCGGCCGTCATCCCCAGGACGTGGCTCTGCTGGAGAAGCTATCCAACGTCGCTGCCGCGGCCCACGCGCCCTTCATCGCCGCCGCCAACCCGAAACTGTTCGACATGAACAGCTTCACCGAGCTGGCCGTGCCGCGTGACCTGGCGAAGGTCTTCGAGAGCCAGGAACTGATCAAGTGGCGCAGCTTCCGCGAGAGCGAAGACTCGCGCTACGTCTCCCTGGTGCTGCCGCACTTTCTCCTGCGCCTGCCCTATGGACCGGACACCCTGCCGGTGGAAGGCATGAACTATGTCGAGGATGTCAACGGCACCGATCACTCCAAGTACCTCTGGGGCAACGCTGCCTGGGCGCTGGCCCAGCGCATCACCGAAGCCTTCGCCAAATACGGCTGGTGCGCGGCCATCCGCGGTGCCGAAGGTGGCGGTGCGGTAGAGGGCCTGCCGGCCCATACCTTCCGCACCAGTTCCGGCGACCTGTCGCTGAAGTGCCCGACCGAAGTGGCCATCACCGACCGCCGCGAGAAGGAGCTAAACGACCTCGGTTTCATCGCCCTCTGCCACAAGAAGAACAGCGACCTGGCGGTGTTCTTCGGCGGCCAGACCACCAACAAGGCCAAGCTCTACAACACCAACGAAGCCAACTCCAACGCGCGCATCTCGGCCATGTTGCCTTACGTGCTCGCCGCCTCGCGCTTTGCCCACTATCTGAAGGTGATCATGCGCGACAAGGTGGGCAGCTTCATGACCCGCGACAACGTGCAGACCTACCTGAACAACTGGATCGCGGACTACGTGCTGATCAACGACAACGCACCGCAGGAAATCAAGGCCCAGTACCCGCTGCGCGAAGCACGGGTGGACGTTTCGGAAGTGGCCGGCAAGCCGGGCGCCTACCGGGCGACCGTGTTCCTGCGCCCGCACTTCCAGCTGGAGGAACTGACCGCTTCGATCCGCCTGGTGGCCAGCCTGCCGCCACCGGTAGCTGCCTGACCCGTGCCGCCCACCGGTCACCCCGGCGGGCGGGCACCACCCTTTTCTCCAGACTTTCCAGAATCAGGAGTTCCATGCGATGGATGCGATCATTCTCGACCTCGGCGACGACATCAAAGGCGACAGCCTGCTCGAGGGCTATACCGACAAGATCGAGGTGATGTCCTACAGCCACAACGTGGCCATGCAGGTCACCAACGACGTCAGCAACTCGGAACGTACTTCAGGCCGGCCGCACATCGGCGAATTCACCCTCACCAAGTTCATCGACACCTCCACCCCGTCGCTGAACGAGTACTGCTGCGCCGGCAAACCCATCACCACGGCGAAGATCACCATCGGCCGCAACGCAGCCGAAGGCGACGGCAAGATCCTGCCCTTCATCGTCTACACCCTGGACAACGTGGTGCTCTCCAACGTCAGCGTGAGCGGGGGTAGCGGTGGCAAGCCGGTCGAAACCCTGTCGCTGAACTTCACCAAGATCAAATGGGAGCTCACCGCCCAGAAGGACGACGGCACCAAGGAGGGCACTGCGGCTTCTACCTGGGACCTGGCCGCCAACAAGTTGGCCAAGTAAGGACGTCGCCCGCTCATGTCGGACGCCGGCCTGCTCCCTCCGCTGTTCGAGCGCCTCTCCGCCCAGGCGGACGAGGCGCCGGCCTTCGACCGCGAGGCGCTGGCCGAATCCGTCCGCCTGGAACTGGCGCGCCTGCTCAACACACGCCGATCCAGTACCAGGACCAGTCGGCCACTGACCATCCTCGACTATGGCATCGGCGACTGGAGCGCCTTGCAGGCGCAGCGCGGCGACGACCGACGCCAACTGGTGCGGGAAATCCGCACCGCCGTGCAGCACTTCGAACCGCGCTTGCAGCTCACGGATGTGGATGCCGCCCCCATCCCCGGCCAGCCGCAACGACTGCGCATCCGCCTCGGCGGCAGCCTGCGCAGTGGCCAGCGCACCTGGCCGGCACTATTCGTCATCGACAACAGCGAAGCGGGTCTCGAGGTGCGCCATGAGCGACTCGATTGACCCGGAACTGCTGGACTACTACCAACGCGAACTCACCTGGCTGCGTCATGCCGGCGCCAGCTTCGCTGCGCGTTACCCCAAAGTTGCCCGGCGCCTGGAACTGGCCCCCGGCGAGTGCCCGGACCCGCACGTGGAACGCCTGCTGGAAGGCTTCTCCCTGCTGACCGCGCGCCTGCAACGACGTCTGGACGACGACTACGCCGAGTTCAGCGACGCCCTGCTGGAGCAGCTCTACCCCCTGGCCCTGCGCCCCCTGCCCTCCTGCGCCATCGTCCAGTTCGAACCGGACCCGACCCAGGGCAGCCTGGCCGAGGGCTACCGGATGCCCCGCGACACACCGCTGTTCGTCACCACCAGCCAGGGCGCCAGCGTGCATTTCCGCACCACGGCCGAGGCCACGCTCTGGCCAATTCGTATCGGCGAAGCGACGCTGCTGGACGGCGACGAGGCCGTGGCCCTGACCGGCCGCCCCGAAGCACGCTCTGCCCTGCGCCTGGAATTGCACTGCCTGGGTGAGTTCGACTGGGCGCAGCTGCCAGTTCGCCAACTGCGCCTGCACCTGGCCGCCTCACCGGTCAGCAACGCCGCGCTCTACGATCTGCTCGGCGCCCACGCCCTCGGCATTCATTGCGGTGTGCCGGGACAGCCCTTGCTGCCCTGCTCGGGCGAACCACAGCTGGTGGGTTTCGCCGACGACCAGGCGTTGCTGCCCGAGGAAGACGGCCAGCATCCAGGCCTGCGCCTGCTGGCGGAGTACTTCACCTTCCCCGACAAGTTCGCCTTCTTCGATATTCCGATCCAGCCACCGACGGTGGGCGGTCGCGACTGCTTGCTGGTCATCGCCTTCGACCGCGCCCCGGCAGGTCGCCTGCACTTGCAGCCGAGTGACCTGCGCCTGGGTTGCACGCCGGCCATCAACCTGTTTCCGCGCACCTCTGAACCGTTGCGCCCGGACGGCACGCGCAGCGAATACCGCCTGGTGGCCGATGCTCACCGCGAAAGCAGCGTAGAAATCCACAGCATCCGCGCCGTGCGCGCCGCCTCACCCCGTGGCGTCAGCCAGGTTCCGGCCTACTACGGCCATGCCCACGGGACCGCCTCCACCGCTGCTCGCCTCTACTGGCACGCCCGCAGGGTGCAGGGCATGAGCCCCAATCGACTCGGCACCGACCTGCTGCTGAGCCTGGTGGACACTGGTTTCGACCCGTTGCTGGACGCCCCCGAGTACAGCCTGACGGCCGAGCTGCTGTGCACCAACCGGCACCTGGCCGAGAACCTGCCCGCGGGTACCCGCCTGGGCTTCGAGCGGCCCGGTCCCATCGCCCGCGCCAGCCTGCGCAACCCGCCCAGCCCGCAGAGCCTGCCGCGCCTGTCGGGTGAATCGCGCTGGCGCATGGTGTCGCAGCTCACCCTCAACCACCTGTCCCTGGTGGAGGGGCCACAGGCCCTGGAAGCCCTGCGCGAACTGCTTGACCTGCACAATCTGCGCGACGACGGCAGCGCCCGCCGGCAGATCGACGGCATCGCCCGACTGACCTGCGAGCGCGTGGTGGCGCGGGTCGGCGACGACGCCTGGCGCGGCTGGCGCAATGGCCTGGAAGTACGCATCACGCTCGACTCGCAACACTTCGCCGGTGCCAGCGCAGTGCTCTTCTCGGCCGTGCTGGCGCAATTCTTTTCGCTCTACGCGACCGCCAACCGCTTCGTGCGCACCGTGCTGGTCGATGCCGACAAGGAGGTCAGGACGTGGCAGCCCCAAGCCGGAATGCCCCTCTCCCTCTGAGCCGGCGCCTGCGCGACGCGCCCCAGGCCTTCGAACTCCTGCAGGCGCTCCTGCTGCTGGAGCGCGAACGGCCCGCTAGCGAGTCCCTTGGCCGCAGCAGCGCGCCCCAGGGCGAAGCGTTGCGCCTGCGCGGCCCCTTGACCCCTACCTTCGCCGCCAGCCAGGTGGAGCGCCTGGACGAGGAGGCCGGCCAACCACCGACGCTGACCACGCCGGTATTCGGCCTTGGCGGACCCGATGGCCCCTTGCCCTACGCCTATCAGGAATGGCTGCAGCAACGCGCGAAGCAGAAAGATCACGCCCCGGCGGAATTCCTCGACCTGTTCCAGCACCGCCTGCTCAGCCTGCTCTATCGCGTTCTGGACAAGCATCGCCTGGCCCTGGGTTTCCGCGCGCCGGAGGACTCGCCAGCACGGGACCAGATGCTCGCGCTCTGCGGCTTGCTGCCGGACGCCCTGCAAAACCGTCTGACGCTGCCCGACTCCGCCGTGACCGCGCGAACTGCGCTCTTTGCCGGCGGCCGACGCTCCCTGGCCGGCTTCGCCGCGCTGGTCCGCCACCAGTTCAGCGTCGAGGTGCATTACGAGGCCTACCAGGGCGGCTGGCGGGATATCCCGCCGGCAAGCCGCAGCCTCCTGCAACGCCGGGGCCGCAACCTGCGACTGGGCCTCGATGCAATCGCCGGCACCCGCGTGTGGGACGAGCATGCCGGCATCCGCCTGACCCTTGGGCCGCTGGCCAGCGAACGCGCGCCGGACTTCCTTCCTGGTGGTGCCGAGCACACCCGGCTTGCCAGCCTCGCCGCGCTCTACTTCGGCCCGGACCTCGACTGCACCCTGCGCCTGCTGGTGCGCCCCGGTGCGCCGTTGTCCCTGGACCGCACCCAACCGCCGCGCCTGCGCTGGAGTGGCGGCCTGCACCTGCGCGGCGAACAGCTGCAAACGATCGACACTCGCTTGCGCCATTCGGAGGTGGCCTGACCATGGAACTCGGCAGCCTGATCGGACGCCTCAACGCACAAAGCCGCCGCGCCCTGGAACGGGCCGCGCAACGCTGCCTGCAGCGCACCCACCACTACGTGGAAATCGAACACCTGCTGCTGGAGCTGATGGACATTGAAGGCGGCGACCTCGCCTATCTCTTGCCACGCTTCGGCCTGGAGCGCGACACGGTGGCCTCGGAGATCAACCTGGCATTGGAGTTGTTCAAGGCCGGCAACACCCGCACGCCGGCACTCTCCGCGCAAACCATCGGCCTGTTGGAAGATGCCGTGGTGCAGGCCAGCGTATCCGGCCAGCAGAGCATCCGATCCGGGCTCTTGCTGCTCGCCCTGCTCGACCGTGACGAGCGCCGCACCCTGCTGCTGAATAGCGCCTCGTCCCTGCTGCGCATCCCCCGCGAAGCCTTGCGCAGCAACCTGCAGGAATGGACCCAGGCATCCCGCGAGCAGCCCGCTTCAACGCAGGCAGCCAAAGGCAAGCCCGCCCAGCCCGGCGCCCAGGACTCCATCCTCGACCAGTACACCCAGGACCTCACCGCCGATGCCCATGCCGGGCGCATCGACCCCATCGTCGGGCGCGACAGCGAGATCCGTCAGAGCATCGACATCCTCCTGCGCCGCCGGCAAAACAACCCCATCCTGGTGGGTGCTCCTGGCGTGGGCAAAACGGCTGTGGTCGAGGGCCTGGCCCTGCGCATCGCCGCGGGCGACGTGCCGCCCCCCTTGCAAGATGTCAGCCTGCGGGTGCTCGACCTTGGCCTGCTGCAAGCCGGCGCCGGCGTCAAAGGCGAGTTCGAACAACGCCTGAAAGGCGTGATCGACGGCGTACGCAATGCCGAGAAGCCAATCATCCTGTTTATCGACGAGGCCCACACCCTGATCGGCGCCGGCGCCGCCGAAGGCCAGAGTGACGCGGCCAACCTGCTCAAGCCGGCGCTGGCCCGTGGCGAACTGCGCACCCTCGCCGCCACCACCTGGCTGGAATACAAGAAGTACTTCGAGAAAGACCCGGCCCTGGCCCGGCGCTTCCAACTGGTGCAAGTGGAAGAACCGGACGAGACCACAGCCGTGGAAATGCTGCGGGGAGTCGCCGCCAAGCTCGAACAGCACCACGGCGTGCAGGTGCTGGATGTGGCCATCCATGACGCAGTGAAACTCTCCCATCGCTACATCTCCGGCCGGCAACTGCCGGACAAGGCCATCAGCGTGCTCGACACCGCCTGCGCCCGCGTCGCCCTCGGCCAACACGATGTACCGCCGCCGCTGGAAAGCCTGCGCCACCGTGAACAATCCCTGGAGGAAGAGCTGCAACGCCTGCGCCGCGAACAGGCCACCGGGCTCGACCACCGCGAGCGCATTACCGCGCTGGAGGCCGAATCACGCAGCAACCTCGTCGCCATTCGCGAGTTGGAAACCCGTTGGGCAGAGGAACGCGAAGCCGTGCGCGAACTACTGGATGCCCGCCGCGAACTGCTCACCCTCAGCGACAGCGTCGACGCCAGCAAGCCAAACGAAGAACTGGATGATCGCATCGACCACCTGGCCGCCGAACTGGCCCGCCTGGAAGCCGGCCTGGACGCCATCCGTCAGGACGACCCGCTGGTGCCCGAGCAGGTGGACTCCAAGACCGTCGCAGCGGTGATCGCTGGCTGGACGGGCATCCCCATTGGCAAGATGCTCGCAGACGAAGCCCACGCCGTACGCACTCTGGGCCAGCGCATGGCGCAGCGCGTCATGGGCCAGGACAGCGCACTGGGCACCATCGCCCAGCGCATCCAGGCCTATCGCGCAGGCCTCACCGATCCGCAGAAGCCGGTGGGCGTCTTCCTGCTGGTGGGCCCCACCGGCGTCGGCAAGACCGAAACCGCCTACGCCCTTGCCGACGCCCTCTACGGCGGCGAGCGCAACCTCATCAGCATCAACCTCTCCGAGTACCAGGAAGCCCACACCGTCAGCCAGCTCAAGGGCGCCCCGCCCGGCTATGTCGGCTACGGTTCCGGTGGCGTGCTCACCGAAGCCGTGCGCCGCCGCCCCTACTCGGTGGTGCTGCTGGACGAGATCGAAAAGGCCCACCCGGATGTGCTGGAGGCCTTCTACAACGTCTTCGACAAGGGCGTGATGGAAGACGGCACCGGCCTGGTGGTGGACTTCAAAAACACCGTGATGCTCGCCACCAGCAATGTCGGTGCCGAACTGGTGTTGGACACCACACCCGACCAGCTCGGCAACGACGCCTTCAACGAACGCCTGCGCAAGGTCCTGCTGCAAGCCTTCCGCCCCGCCTTCCTCGCCCGCATGACCGTGGTGCCCTACCGCCCGCTGGACGAAGCGACCCTGGAAGGCATCGTCATCGCCAAACTGGAGAAACTCCAGGGCCGTTACAAGGCCGCCACCGGCAAACAGTTCGACTTCGACCCGGCCATCGTGAAAGCGGTATTGACCAAGTGCAGTTCGGCGGGAGCACGGGATATCGAGAATGTGTTGATGGCGCAGGTGACAGGGAAGTTGGCGGAGTGGGTGTTGGAGTAATTCATGGGCATGACACCAACAACTCCCACTCCAAACCCACCAAACAATCACCCTTCCCCATCAATTCTAAAATCAGGGAGGACATAAGATGACTGTTTACATTGGCAGATATACTGCGGGGGATTTTTTTCGTTTCCCCTCGGCAAGCGACATCGAAACCGGGCTTGAAATGTGCGACCAATTAATATCCTGCCCATATATCAAGCCCCAAGGCGCTGAAATTTCATTCGAGGCTTTTCCGCCGTTCTATCTTTACAACAACTGGGAAGGCCAGATACTGGCACCGGACGATTCCCACTTCAGACTAGACCTGCAAGGAAAACCTTCCAATCTGGTGACAAGAGAGATCATATGGAGGGACACAAGACCACCGGAGGAATTGATCGGCAAATTGAAGCATTTTTGCCAATGGCAATTACAGTTCGGCTCGGAAGGCTCCAAGAGGATTACACGCACCACAAATGCCGCCGTCGTAGATTATCGCTCAAAACACAAAGGTTCTATCGCGGGAGTAATGCAAGCCATGAACCATCGGATTACGCTGGATGACTTCAAGGCTGCGCTGAGTTACAGCTTCGAGAACAACACCGAAAATGGGCGAACTTTCGGGGTAGTGGTATCCGACGCAATCGAAGAGCCAACCCCACCCGCATCGCTATTTTCGTCTTTGCCAAAGGCTGAATTTCGATGCTCCACCCACGACATGAAATCCGAGTACTGCAAGACCAAGCCGGCAAGGAAGACGTTTGTTCTGATATTTCCATCCCAGACAATCCGCAAACGATACACTCCAACTGAACACATTTCGCGCGGCCCTTGGGGAAGCATCCGAACTAGCGAGCAAACCCTCCTACGCTGCCCGGCATGCGCTGCCCACTTAGAATATGTAAGGGACTTACCGATGTCTGCGCCAAGACCCGAACCCGAGTGGATCATATGGGTAGAGTGAGAACCCGCAATAATTCTCAGGAAACAACTTAGTTATTCTTCAGAAGAAACATCTCGTTCCAGCCGAACAACTCACAAGTTAATGGTTGAGGCTTTTGATGCCCCGTCCCGTCGACTCCACCACCAGCCTCTCCCTCACTGCATCGGCCCTGGCGGACCTGTATCCACAGCACTTGGCCGGCGGGGAGCACCTGAACCGTCTGGGCAGCATGCACCTGAATGGCTACAGCGCCACCGCCCTCACACTGACCAGCGCCGTGGCGTCCCATGTCACCACCACCCTCCACAACGACGGCAATCAACGCCGCCTCGACGCCCTGGTCGCCGAGATTCACCAGCTCCCCGCCGACGCCACCGCCGAACGCTATCAGCTGGTGCTGCGTCCCTGGCTCTGGTGGCTCACCCTGGCGAGCAATAACCGGGTGTTCCAGAACCTCGCCACCAGCGACATCGTCACCACCATCTTCAAGGCCCACGGTTTCACCGACTTCGAGGTGAAACTCACCGGCAGCTACAGCCCGCGGGAATACTGCGTGCAGTACGGCGAGACGGACTTCGCTTTCGTTTCGCGGCTGCTGGAGGAGGAAGGCATCTTCTGGTTCTTCACCCACGAGGACGGCAAGCACACTCTGGTGCTGGGCGACAGCAACGATGCTTTCGTACAGATGCCCTACGGGCCGAAGGTGCCCTATCTGGGCCAGGGCATCGGTGAGCGCGAGCTGCACGGCGTACGTTCCGGGCAGCTGTGCCTGCAGGCGGTGGCCGGGGTGTACAGCGCCACGGACTACGAATTCACCACGCCCACCACCTCGCTCTACAGCCAGGCCGAGGCGGTGTCCGGGCCACGAACAATGTATGAGCATCCGGGCGGTTACACCGCCAAGGCGCGTGGGGATGCCTTGTCCAAACAACGGGTAGATGAGCTACGCAGCCAGGAAAAGCGCTTCATCGGCGAGAGCGATTGCCGCTGGCTGGTGCCGGGGCACTGGTTCACTCTCAGCGGCCATGACGATGACGCGCTGAATATCGACTGGGTAGTGACCTCGGTGACTCACGAGGCCAGCCACGAGCATTACCGCAATCGCTTCGAGGCCATCCCCAGGGCCGCCCACTACCGTCCACCGCGCACCACGTCCAAGCCGCGCATGCACACGCAGACAGCTGTCGTCGTCGGCAAGGCTGGCGAAGAGATCTGGACCGACCAGTACGGCCGCATCAAGATCCAGTTCCCCTGGGACCGCGACGGCAAGAATGACGAAACCTCGTCCTGCTGGGTACGTGTGGTTCTGCCCTGGAGCGGCAAGGGCTTCGGCATGCAGTTCATCCCGCGCATCGGCCAGGAAGTGATCGTCACCTTCATCGATGGCGACCCGGACCGCCCGCTGGTGACCGGCTGCGTCTACAACGGTGACAACGCCCTGCCCTATGCCCTGCCTGCCAACCAGACCCAGTCCGGGATCAAGACCAACTCCTCCAAGGGTGGCGGCGGCTTCAACGAGCTGCGCTTCGAGGACAAGAAGGACGCCGAGGAAGTCTTCCTCCAGGCGCAGAAGGACCTCAAGGTCAACGTCCTCAACGACAGCAGCGCCACCATCGGCCACGACGAAACCCTCACGGTGCAGAACGCCCGCACCCGCACGGTGAAGGAAGGCGACGAGACCATCACCCTGGAAAAGGGCAAGCGCAGCGTCACCATCCAGACCGGCAGTGACAGCCTGGATGTGAAGGACAGCCGCACAGTGACGGTGGGCGCCGACCAGACCCACAGCACCGGCGGCAACTACAGCCACAAGGTGACGGGCAACTACGAGCTCACCGTGGACGGCAACCTCACCATCAAGGTCAGCGGCACCCTCACCCTGCAGAGCGGCGGCAGCCTGACCCTCAAGAGCGATGCCGACCTCGCCGCACAGGCCGGTACGTCCATCACCCAGAAAGCCGGCACTTCCCTGACCAACCAGGCGGGTACGTCGCTGGACAACAAGGCCGGCACGACCTTGACCAACGACGCCGGTATCAGCCTGACCAACAAGGCCAGCGCCGAACAGACGGTGGATGGCGGCGGCATGTTGACCATCAAAGGCGGCCTGGTGAAGGTGAACTGAACATGGCGAACTCCGGAAAGCTCGACCTCACGCGCGGCGACAGCCGCATGCAAGGCCAACTGCAGGGCGGCCAGCTGGAAGGGCCGGTGCGCATCGAGGAAGCTGGCCGTCCCCAGGCCCAGCTCAGCTACAGCCAGGGCGAGCTGAACGGCCCGTCCACCCTCTTCCACCCCAACGGCCGGGTTTCGGCGCAGATGCTTTACATGCGCGGCAAACTGCATGGAGTGGCAACCTTCCATGCTCCGGAAGGCTGGCTGCAACGCAAGGTGAGCTACCGCCAGGGGCTGATGCATGGCGAAGCGATCAGCTACTACCCGGACGGCAGCGTCGCGGAGATCGAGCAGTATCGCGACGGCGTGCGCGACGGCCCCTACCAGCGCTTCCACGGTAACGGTCAACTGGCCCTACGCAGCCGCTACCTGAAGGGCCAACTGCTGGAGCCGGGCCAACCCTTTGCCGAAGATGGACGACCGCTGGACGCCGAGGGCAAGCCCATGTCCCGGCTGCGCTGGTGGTGGAAACGCTGGACCGAACCAGCGCAAGCCTGACAGCGCCTTCACCGGTAAGCCGGCTCCCAGCCGCTGTAGGAGCGAGCTTGCTCGCGAAGCGGACTCAGCACCGGTCTAGGGAATCAACATCTGCACCTGGCCGGGCATAACGATCTTGATCACGCCCGCCCAGCTGCACATCAACGTGCTGTTCGAGTCCAGCGCCGGCATATTGCCCAGCAGCACGGTGGGCGCGCCGCCGGGAATCCACGGCGCCGCCGTGGCCGGTATGCAGGGCATGGGGGTCAGCACGCCGAGGGCGGCGGCGGTGGCGGCGGCCACCGTGGGATTGGCCAGACTCTGGCACATGCCGAAGGTGGGAACATTCACCAGGGGGATGTGATCCATGATGTTCGCCGCCGGCATCCCACCCGTCAGGGTGCGGTTAACCGGCAGCACGTTGAGTACCGTCGGCGCCACGCCGAAACTGCATTGCAGCGTCGCGCCGCTGCACACCTGCGGACATCCCATGTTCCATCCTCCTCCGTTCGTCGCCTGAAACTCTAGACGACCCTCCCGATTGTCGCCTGGCGCAACAACCGTTCATATCGCAATCAATCACCACAACCTTCCTGTATCACATCACGCGATACGGGATCGCGCGCGTTCCCTGTGGGGGCGTCGCCCAGCGTCTTATGCCAGAAGCGCACCCTCGGCTTTCCTGAAAGCGATACAAAAACTCTATTCGATACACAATTTAGTGTTTGATATTTGATTTCGTATCATTTAAAAATAACGCCATGGCCAAGCCACCCCACGAACCCTGCATGGCTGGAGAACGGCATGTACGCACAATTGGTTGAGACCGGCGTGAAGCGCATCAAGGCGCTGGAGGAGATGTCCCCCGAAGAACGCGCCTTCCAGGAAAAGATCGACGCGGAGATCAAGATCGAGGCGAAGAACTGGATGCCGGACGCTTACCGGCAGACCCTGATCCGCCAGATTTCCCAGCACGCCCACTCCGAGATCGTCGGCATGCTGCCGGAGGGCAACTGGGTGACCCGCGCACCGACCCTCAAGCGCAAGCTGCAGCTGATGGCCAAGATCCAGGACGAAGCCGGTCACGGCCTCTACCTGTACAGCGCCATGGAAACCCTGGGTGCCGACCGCGATACCGAAATTGCCAAGCTGCACTCGGGCCGCGCCAAGTACTCGAGCATCTTCAACTACCCGACCCTGAGCTGGGCCGACATGGGCGCTGTGGGTTGGCTGGTGGATGGCGCGGCCATCGTCAACCAGGTGGTGCTGCAGCGCACCTCTTATGGCCCCTACTCCCGCGCCATGATCCGCATCTGCAAGGAAGAGTCGTTCCACCAGCGCCAGGGCTACGAAATCCTCCTGCACATGATGCGTCACGGTACCCAGGCCCAGAAGGACATGGTCCAGGACGCCATCAACCGTCTCTGGTGGCCGTCGCTGATGATGTTCGGCCCGAGTGACGCCGACTCCCCCAACAGCGCCCAGTCCATGGCCTGGAAGATCAAGCGCCAGAGCAACGACGAGCTGCGCCAGCGCTTCATCGACCAGACCGTGCCGCAACTGGAGCTGCTCGGCTGCACCGCCCCCGACCCGCACCTGAAGTGGAACGAGGAACGCGGTCACTACGACTTCGGCGACATCCAATGGGAAGAGTTCTACGAAGTGCTCAAGGGCAACGGCCCATGCAACGTCGAGCGCGTCGCCACCCGCCGCAAAGCCATCGAAGACGGCGCCTGGGTCCGCGAAGCCGCGGTAGCCCACGCCCGTAAACAACAACGCAAAGCGAACGCCGCTTGACCTGCCTCTGAGCTGGAGATTCCTGCCATGTCTGAATGGACCCTTTTTGAAGTTTTCGTGCGCAGCAAGCACGGCCTGAATCACAAGCACGTCGGCAGCGTGCATGCCGCTGACGCGCGCATGGCCATCGAGAACGCTCGCGAGCTGTACACCCGCCGCAACGAAGGTGTGAGCCTCTGGGTGGTGCCTTCCGCGCTGATCACCGCCTCCTCCCCGGACGAGAAGGAGCCGCTGTTCGACCCGTCCCAGGACAAGGTCTATCGCCACGCCAGCTTCTACGAGCTGCCGGCTGAAGTCGGCCACATGTGAGGCCGCTGCCATGACTCAACGCGAAGACCTCATCCAATACCTGCTGCGCCTCGGCGACAGCGCCCTGATCCAGGGCCAGCGCCTGTGCGAATGGTGCGGCCATGCCCCAGCGCTGGAAGAAGAACTGGCACTGATGAACGTCGGCCTCGACCTGGTGGGCCAGGCCCGCAACTGGCTGGACTACGCCGCCGAGCTGATTGCCGACGGCCGTGATGCCGACCACCTGGCATTCCGCCGTGACGAGCGCGCCTACCGCAATCTGCTGCTGGTGGAGCAACCCAACGGCGACTACGCCGTGACCATTACCAAGCAGTTCTTCTACGACGCCTGGCACTTCCAGGTGCTGCACGGGCTTATCCAGTCCACCGACGAGCGCATTGCTGGCATCGCCGCCAAGGCCCTGAAGGAAGTCACCTACCACCTGCGCCGCTCCAGCGAATGGGTCGAGCGCCTGGGCGACGGTACCGAGGAAAGCCACCGGCGCATGCTGGCGGCCATACGCGACGTATGGCGCTTCACCGTCGAACTGGTGAATGGTGACGAGGTTGAGCAACGCCTGTTCGAGTCCGGCATTGCGCCGAACCCGGCAGAGATCGCCATCGCTTGGAAATCCAAGGTCGCCGACATTTTCGCCAGCGCCACCCTGCCGCTGCCGGAACCGGCCAGCTACTTCTACCTGTCCGGTCGCAAGGGCCTGCATACCGAGCACCTCGGCCTGCTGCTGGCCGAAATGCAGTTCCTCCAGCGGGCCCACCCCGATGCGTCCTGGTGAGCTGATCGCCAGCGACCGCGGCGCCCGGGCCGGCGCGCCAGATGATCTGGCGCGCGCCTGGTCGGTCTTGGGCGAGGTGATGGACCCGGAAGTGCCGGTAGTCAGCGTGGTCGACCTCGGCATCGTCCGTGGCCTCGACTGGCAGGACGGCCACTTGCATGTGGTCGTCACCCCGACCTACTCCGGCTGTCCGGCCACCGAGGTGATCGAGCAGGACATCGAGCAGGCCCTGGAAGGCGCCGGCTTTGCCGCGCCGAAGCTGGAGCGCCGCCTGACCCCGGCCTGGACCACTGACTGGATCAGCCTTGAGGGCCGCGAGCGCCTGCGCGCCTACGGCATCGCCCCGCCGGCCGGCAGCACCAGCAAGCGCAGCCTGCTGGGCGAGGCTCCGGATGTGTGCTGCCCACAATGCGGCAGCGCCCACACCGAGCGCCTCAGCGAGTTCGGTTCCACGGCCTGCAAGGCCCTGTACCGCTGCATCGATTGCCGCGAGCCCTTCGACTATTTCAAGTGCATCTGAACGGCGCTGCCGTCGGAGAAGAACAATGAGCAAGTTCCACAGCCTGACAATTCGCGAAGTACGCCCGGAAACCCGCGACGCGGTGTCCATCGCTTTCGACATTCCTGCCGACCTGACCGCGGCATTCCGCTTCACCCAGGGCCAGCACTTGGTGATGCGCACCCAGATGGACGGCGAGGAAGTACGCCGCTCCTACTCCATCTGCACCGGCGTCAACGACGGCGAGCTGCGGGTGGCGATCAAGCGCGTGGCAGGCGGCCGGTTCTCCGCCTTTGCCAACGACAGCCTGAAAGCCGGCCAGAGCCTGGACGTGATGCCGCCGTCCGGCCACTTCTTCGTGGAGCTGGACGCCGCGCGCCACGGCAACTACCTGGCAGTGGCGGCCGGCAGTGGCATCACGCCGATCCTGTCGATCATCAAGACCACTCTGGAAAACGAGCCGAACAGCCGCTTCACCCTGCTCTACGGCAACCGTTCCAGTGCTTCCGCACTGTTCCGCGAGCAGCTGGAGGACCTGAAGAACCGCTACCTGCAGCGCCTCAACCTGATCTTCGTGTTCAGCCGCGAGCAACAGGATGTGGACCTCTATAACGGCCGGATCGATGCCGACAAATGCGGCCAGCTGTTCTCCCGCTGGATCAACGTCAAGGCCCTGGATGCTGCCTTCATCTGCGGCCCGCAGGCGATGACTGAGACCGTGCGCGACCAGCTCAAGGCCAACGGCATGTCGGCAGAGCGCATCCACTTCGAGCTGTTCGCCGCCGCCGGCAGCAGTGCCAAACGTGAAGCCCGCGAAGCCGCTCGCAGCGTGGACAGTGCCGTGAGCCAGGTGACCGTGATCAGCGATGGCCGCGAACTGACCTTCGAGTTGCCGCGCAACAGCGCAAGCGTGCTGGATGCCGGCAACGCCCAGGGTCTGGAGCTGCCCTATTCCTGCAAGGCCGGTGTGTGCTCCACCTGCAAGTGCAAGGTGATCGAAGGCGAGGTGGAGATGGACAGCAACTTCGCCCTGGAGGACTACGAAGTGGCCGCGGGCTACGTGCTGTCCTGCCAGACCTTCCCGGTCAGCAACAAGGTGGTCCTCGACTTCGACCAGCTTTAAGCAGCACCTGTAGGAGCGAGCTTGCTCGCGAAGCTCTTTGGCAGCCCGCATTCGCCAGCAAGCTGGCTCCTATAAGAACCAGAGCAATACCCAGGCCTTGCCGTCGGCCCCTTAAAGCACCGCCTCGACAATCACAAAAAGAGAGAGCAACCATGACCCCGCACGACCTCGATCGCATCCGGCAGCATCCGGATTTCATCCAGCTGGTCCGTCGCAAGCAGCGCCTGACCTGGTCCCTGACCGCCGCCATGCTGGCCATCTACTACGGCTTCGTGCTGCTGGTAGCCTTCGCCCCTGGCGTACTCGGGCAATCGCTCAATGGTGGTGTCACCAGCGTGGGCATGCTGGTCGGCGTGGCCATCATCCTGCTCTCCTTTGCGCTGACCGGCATCTACGTCAAGCGCACCAACAGCCAGCTCGACCCGCTGAACGACAAGCTCAAGCAGGAGTGCAGCCAATGAAAGCCCTCGCCTCCCTGCTGCTTACCGGCGGTCTGCTGGCCACGGAAAGCGCCTTAGCCGCCGATGCAGCCGCGCGTCCGCTTAACTGGAACGCCATCTACATGTTCCTGGCGTTCGTGCTCTTCACCCTCGGCATCACCCGCTGGGCCGCCCTGCGCACCCGTTCGACCGCCGACTTCTATACCGCAGGCGGCGGTCTCACCGGCTTCCAGAACGGCCTGGCGATTGCCGGCGACATGATCAGCGCAGCGTCCTTCCTCGGCATCTCCGCGATGATGTTCATGAACGGCTACGACGGCCTGCTCTACGCCCTGGGCGTGCTCGCCGGCTGGCCGATCATCCTGTTCCTGATCGCCGAACGCCTGCGCAACCTCGGCAAGTACACCTTCGCCGATGTGGTGTCCTATCGTCTGGAGCAGACCCCGATTCGCATTACCGCCGCCTTCGGCACCCTGACCGTGGCGCTGATGTACCTGGTGGCGCAGATGGTCGGCGCCGGCAAACTGATCGAACTGCTGTTCGGTCTCTCCTACACCCAGGCCGTGATGCTGGTGGGCGTGCTGATGGTCTGCTACGTGACCTTCGGCGGCATGCTGGCCACCACCTGGGTGCAGATCATCAAGGCCGTGCTGCTGCTTTCCGGCACCAGCTTCATGGCGTTCATGGTGCTCAAGCACTTCGGTTTCAGTACCGAGGCCATGTTCTCCGCCGCCACCTCGGTACACGCCAAGGGCACTGCCATCATGGCGCCGGGCGGGTTGCTGTCGAACCCCATCGACGCCATTTCCCTGGGGCTGGGCATGATGTTCGGCACCGCCGGCCTGCCGCACATCCTGATGCGTTTCTTCACCGTGAGCGATGCCAAGGAAGCCCGTAAATCGGTGTTCTACGCCACCGGTTTCATCGGCTACTTCTACCTGCTGCTGATCGTGGTTGGCTTCGGGTCCATCGTGATGGTCGGCACCAACCCTGAATTCCGCGACGCGGCTGGCGCCATCATCGGCGGCGGCAACATGGTCGCGGTGCACCTGTCCCACGCCGTCGGTGGCAGCCTGTTCCTCGGTTTCATCTCCGCCGTGGCCTTTGCCACCATTCTGGCGGTGGTCGCTGGTCTGGCCCTGTCCGGCGCCTCGGCCGTCTCTCACGACCTGTATGCCTGTGTGATCCGCAAAGGCCGCGCCAGCGAGCGCGAGGAAATGCGCGTGTCGCGCATCGCCACCCTCTGCATCGGCGCGTTGGCGGTGATCCTCGGCCTGTTGTTCGAGTCGCAGAACATTGCCTTCCTTTCCGGCCTGGTGCTGGCCATCGCCGCGTCGGTCAACTTCCCGGTGCTGTTCCTCTCCATGTTCTGGAAGGGCCTGACCACCCGTGGGGCCGTGGCCGGCAGCGTGATGGGCCTGCTATCCGCCATCGTCCTGCTGGTGTTGAGCCCGGCCGTCTGGGTCAACGTGCTGCATCACGACGCGGCGTTGTTCCCGTACTCCAACCCGGCGCTGTTCTCCATGGGCATGGCCTTCTTCAGTGCCTGGCTGCTCTCGGTGACCGATGCCTCCGAGCGTGCCAGGGAAGAACGTGGCCGCTATCTGGCGCAGTTCATCCGTTCCATGACCGGAATCGGCGCAGCCGGCGCTGCACGCCATTGAGCGCGCCCCTTTCACCTTCTTACTCCGCAGAGAACATCCGATGACCCAAGCCACTACCCTGCAAAGCTTCATCGCCGGCCGCTGGATCGGCCAGCAAGGCGCCCAGGCACTGCGCAGTGCCATCGACGGCAGCACAATCGCCCGCGCCCATGAGGAAGCCCTGGACTTCTCGGAAGCCATCGAGCACGGCCGCAAACGCGGCATCGCCAACCTCATGGCCCTGGACTTCCAGCAGCGTGCGGCGCGCCTCAAGGCCTTGGCGCTTTACCTCAACGAGCACAAGGAACAGCTCTACGCACTGTCGCGCCACAGCGGCGCCACCCGTGCCGACAGCTGGATCGACATCGAGGGCGGCACCTCCACCCTGTTCAGCTACGCCGGCGTCGGCGCTCGCGAACTGCCGTCGGGCAACATCGTGCATGAAGGTCCGGCCATGCCGCTGGGCAAGCAGGGCACCTTCGCCGGTACCCACATCCTGGTGCCGCGCGGCGGCCTGGCCGTGCATATCAACGCGTTCAACTTCCCGATCTGGGGGATGCTGGAGAAGTTCGCCCCGAGCTTCCTCGCCGGCGTGCCGTGCATCGTCAAACCCGCCACCGCGACCAGCTACCTGACCGAAGCTGCCGTGCGCCTGATGCACGAATCCGGCCTGCTGCCGGAAGGCAGCCTGCAGCTGATCATCGGCAGCACCGGCGACCTGCTGGACCGCCTGCAGGGCCAGGACGTGGTGACCTTCACCGGCTCGGCCGACACCGCCGCCAAGCTGCGCGTGAACGCCAACCTGATTCGCAACTCCATTCCCTTCAACGCCGAAGCGGACTCGCTGAACTGCGCCATCCTCGCCCCGGAAATCACCCCGGACGATCCGGAGTTCGACCTCTTCGTCAAGGAAGTCGCCCGCGAGATGACCGTCAAGGCTGGCCAGAAGTGCACCGCCATCCGCCGCGCCATCGTCCCGGCAAAGCACATCGACGCCGTGGCCGAGCGCCTGCGCGAGCGCCTCTCCAAAGTGGTGGTGGGTGACCCCGCCGTGGAAGGCGTGAAGATGGGCGCGCTGGCCTCCCATGCCCAGCAGGCCGACGTGGCCGAGCGCCTGGATGCCCTGCTTACCAGCAGCGACCTGCTGTTCGGCGCGCGTGACGGCTTCGCCCCGCGCGGTGAAGACGTGAACGAAGGCGCCTTTTTCGCCCCCACCCTGCTACGCGCTCGTGATCCGCACGCCGAAGGCGGCGCCCATGACATCGAGGCGTTCGGCCCGGTGAGCACCCTGATGGCCTACGACGACATCGACGAAGCCATTGCCCTGGCTGCCCGCGGCAAGGGCAGCCTGGTGGCCAGCCTGGTCACCAAGGACCCGAAGGTCGCTGCCCACGTCGTACCGCAAGCCGCGGCCCTGCACGGTCGCCTGCACATCCTCGACCGCGAGTCCGCCGCCGAATCCACTGGCCACGGCTCGCCGCTACCGGTACTCAAGCACGGCGGCCCCGGCCGCGCCGGTGGTGGTGAAGAACTGGGCGGCCTGCGCGCGGTGAAGCACTACCTGCAACGCGCCGCCGTCCAGGGCTCGCCCACCATGCTGGCCGCCGTGACCGGCGAACACGTGCGCGGCGCCAAGGTGGTCGAGACCGACGTGCACCCGTTCCGCCGCTACTTCGACGAGCTGCAGATCGGCGAATCCCTGCTGACCCACCGCCGCACCGTGACCGAGGCCGACATCGTCAACTTCGGCTGCCTGTCCGGTGACCACTTCTACATGCACTTCGACGAGCTGGCCGCCAAGGAATCCCAGTTCGGCAAGCGCATCGCCCACGGCTACTTCGTGCTCTCCGCCGCCGCCGGCCTGTTCGTCTCCCCGGCCCCTGGCCCGGTGCTGGCCAACTATGGCCTGGACAGCCTGCGCTTCATCACCCCGGTGGGCATCGGCGACACCATCCAGGCCCGCCTGACCTGCAAGCGCAAGATCGACCAGGGCAAGAAGAGCCCGAAGGGCGAGCCGCAAGGCGTGGTGGCCTGGGACGTGGAAGTCACCAACCAGCACGGCGAGCTGGTGGCCAGCTACGACATCCTCACCCTGGTGCTGAAACGCCCCTGAGCGGTGTGAACGGAGTCGCTGCGTGAGTTTTCGACCGGCCCTTGGGCCGGTTTTTTTTGGGGCTCTTCGTGGAATGTCAGGGAGAAGCGGTGCACACCGGATCGGCAATCCGGTGTGAGGAGGCTTGGAGTCTATTGCCTAGCTCATTGCCGAGCCGGCTTGATGTCTCTGTTTCGCCTTCCCAGGCGACTCCCTTTTCCAATCGCCGGATGGCCGGCCCCGTGAAAAGGAAGCAAAAAACTTGCCCCGGCATCCGGCCCGGCGTGAGGGGCCATCCATGGCCCCACACGCCTCTCGCGGCATCCATGCCGCTCGTCCCCCTGACTCGCTACGCTCGCCCTGCGGGCCAGCCTTCGGCTGTTACTTCGCTTCGCTCCGTTTCACAACGATTCCGCTCGGCCTCCTGAAGGGGCGCTGTCCTTGCCCCACCGTTTTTTCTCAGTTTCAGGCCCGTTTGGGCCTCCGGAATGTTTGGCCGGTGCCGGCGCGAGTCACCCCTCGCCCTCCGGGAGAGGGGCCGGGGGAGAGGGAAGCGCCCGGCTGCACGGTGCCAATCAAGGACACTCACACAATCTTGCCAATCCGGTATGAGCAGGTCTTCCCTAGTATTCCGCGAAGCAGAGTCCTAAACCCGGCCACAGCCATCGCCATCCGTGGCCTCCAGCGATTCGCAGATGGAATGAATCGCCGCGACCGGGGTCTATTTCCTCAAGCGGGATCGGCCCCTTGGCGGCCCTGCAGGTTGCCGTTCCTTGCTGTCACTGTGGCGGCCTCTATGGTGCGACTTCAGCGAGGAATGATCATGCGCCGGATAGCAGGGGCACTCTGCGTAGCCGTCCTGTTTCTCGGCGGCAGCGCGATAGCCGAAACCAAGGTTCAGGTGGCGGAAGACAAGGCCGAGGTGCTGGAAGAAAAGGCCGCCCATGGCCAACAGCCGACCAGCGGCGATGCACAGCCCATCACCCGCGGCGAGGCCCAGGCGGTAGACCCGGCCGGCGAAGCGCCGCTGGACGATGCCATCACCTGCCTCGCCCGCTCCATCTACTGGGAAGCCAAGGGCGAAGCGCCAGAGGAAATGGAAGCGGTGGCCAACGTGGTGATGAACCGGGTCGGCCACGAGGACTTCCCCGACACGGTCTGCGCGGTGGTCAAGCAAGGCTCGGAAACCAGGAGCTGCCAGTTCTCCTGGTGGTGCGACGGCCGCCCCGACGAAGTCGTGGAAGAGGCGCGTTACGAACAGGCCCGAGAGGTCGCGCGCAAGGCCCTCAACGGACAACTGCGCGACCGCACCGACGGTGCCCTCTACTTCCACGACCGCACCGTGTCGCCGGAGTGGGCACAGGAATACCTCAGGACCACGCAGACGCGGCGTTTCCTCTTCTACAAACCCCTCGCCGATGCACCGACTGCCGCAGGGGAAGACGCCAAGCCCTGAGCCCGGATTCCACCCGGGCTAGCGGCGCGACAGCAACTTCAGGCCGAGGAGGTCCCCCAGGACCTTTCTCAGTAGAGCCGGCCGGTACTGCTTGAACGCCATTTCCACCGCCGCGAAGTCCACATCCCGCTCTGCTTCCTGCGGGCCGATCCAGTAGCGGCTGTTGTCGCCGAAGGGCTCCCAGACCGCACAGTCATGGCCCCTGAATTGAAAGGTGACCAGGAACTTGTCGGAGCTGGAGGGTCGTCGGGGCAAGGTCCCCGATACCCCATCGACCCGCGCCAGCGTGGAAGCGACATCCGCAGCGGAGATGTAGGCATTCTCTATCTCGAAGGCATAGGTAATGCCCACCGCATTCTGGATCGGGAATGTACGCATGCGCTGAGAACCCTTCGCCTGAAGTACCGCCGTTTAGATTGCTCGCACATCAGTATTGAACCATCGCCAACGAACTGCCCGTGCAGACGGACGGAAATTTGCCGATGCGCCGATTGTCTCCCTCTCCCTGAAGAGGAGATGAGGCTGTCCGTGTACGCGGAGAGCCCCAATTACGCGAACTCGTCCCGAATGTAGGGGGATATCGCTCTTCATATCCACCACCGCGGCCGGGCCCAGCGCCGATGGTGGATCGGTGAAGCGTGATCCACCCTACCTTGTCTGTTCCGGAGAGGGAGGCGTCCGTCCAGCCGAAGACCTCCCGTCTCTCGGATCTCTCGTGCCGGCACCTCTTTGCGCATTCCTTATATCGCCGCCCTCCTCAGCGCCTTAACGTCCACTGGCCTGGCCCCTGCGCCTGGCGCGTGCTCCCAACAACAAGAAAACGCGAGGAACCAAACATCATGCTCAAACAAGGCGTTCTCGGCTGGCCCCAGATAGCGGGGCTCGGCGTCTCGCTGGTAATCGCCGGCCAGTTTTCCGGCTGGAACTACGGCCTGCTCGACAATGGCTGGGCCAATATGCTGCTGGCCACGCTACTGATGGCGGCATTGAGCGGCGGCCTGGCGCTGTGCATCAGCGAGCTGTCCAGCGCCATGCCCCATGCGGGAGGGGTGTTCGCCTATGCGCAAAGCGCGTTCGGTCCCTTCGTCGGTTACCTGGTCGGCGCCGCCTGCGCCATCGCCCTGACCATCGGCACCGGCGCCGCCGCGACCTTCGTCGCGTCGTACATGGAGTCGGTCTTCGGCTTCGGCGGCTGGCCGGTGAAGATCGCGCTGTTCGCCATCATCATCGGCATCCACATCCGCGGTGTCGGCGAGGCCCTGGGCGTCACCCTGCTGGCCGGCGCCATCGCCGCGGCAACCCTGCTGATCTTCGGCGCGGCGATGCTGCCCCAGGTCGAGACCGCCAACCTGTTCGGCGGCGGCGGCTTCGGCCAGTCCCTCAGCGTGCGCGGCATCTTCGCCTGCGTGCCCTTCGCGATCTGGATGTTCATCTGCATCGAGCAAGTGAGTTCCGCCGCGGAAGAGGCGGCCAATCCCGGCCACGCCATGTCGCGCGGGATAGTCGCGGCGGTCGCCACCCTGCTGCTGACCGCGCTGACCGTGCTGGTGAGCGCGCCAGGGGCGGCTGGGGTCGCGGTGGTTGGCGCCGCGGGCGACCCGCTGTACGCCGCCATGACCCACAGCGGGCGCTACGACGCCTCCAGCTGGCTGGCGCTGCTGGTGGGCTGCGGCGCGGTCTGCGGCCTGCTGGCGACTTTCTTCTCGGTGGTCTATTCGGCGTCGCGGCAACTCTACGCCCTGGCCCGCGACGGTTACTTCCCCGCCGCACTGGCCAGGACCAACCGCCGCGGCTCGCCCTACGTGGCGCTGCTGTTGCTCGTGGTGGTCGGCCTGCCGCTGTCGCTGGTTAGCCCGGAGAAGTTGCTGCTGTGCATCGTCCTGCTGCTGAGCAGCTGCCATCTGTTCCTGTTCGCCGCCTACATCCGCATGCGCCGCACCCACGCGCACCTGGTGCGGCCTTTCCGCCTGCGTGGCGGCCCGGTCATCGCCGGCATCGGCATGGTGCTGACCCTGGTGGTGATCGCCGCCTGCTTCCAGCTGGAGGTCGAGATGCTCAGCGCCGTCGCCGTGCTGGCCGTCGTCCTGATTCTCAACTACCTGGTGCGCGCCTCGCGTGCCGCCAAATCCCTCGCCACGGAGAACCCCGAACATGTCTGAGCAAGACCTTCTGCAACGCCGCCACCAGGTCATGGGCAGCCAGTCGCCCTTGTTCTACGACAAGCCGTTGCAACTGGTGCAGGGCCAGGGTGTGTGGCTGTACGACGAAGCCGGGCGGCGCTACCTGGACGTCTACAACAACGTGCCCTGCGTCGGCCACTGCCACCCCCGGGTGGTGGCGGCCATGGCCGGGCAGGCGGCGACCCTGAACATCCATACGCGCTACCTGAACGAGCGGATAGTCGCCTACGCCGAACGCCTGACCGGGACCTTCGACGCCTCCCTGGACAGTGTCATGTTCACCTGCACCGGCAGCGAGGCCAACGAACTGGCGCTGCGCATGGCGCGCTACTGCACCGGCAACAAGGGGGTGATCGTCAGCGACTACAACTACCACGGCAACACCACCACCCTGGCCGAGCTGACCACCGCCCTGCCCAGTTCCGAGCCCTTCTCGCGCCACGCCCGGGCGGTGCCCATCCCCTGCCTGTACCGCGCACCCACGGGTACCAGCGCGGAACAGCTGGCCGACCAGTACGTGGCCAAGGTGGCCGAGGCGATCGCCTCGCTAGAAGCCCAGGGCACCCGGCTGGCCGCCATGCTGATCGACACCCTGTTCGCCAACGAAGGCATTCCACGGCTGCCCGCCGGCTACATCGAGCGGATCGCCGACCTGGTCCACCAGGCCGGCGGCCTGCTGATCGTCGACGAAGTCCAGTCCGGCTTCGCCCGTACCGGCGCGCACATGTGGGGCCACCAGGCCCACGGCGCCGTGCCGGACATCGTCACCCTCGGCAAACCCATGGGCAACGGTTTCCCCCTCGCCGGGCTGGTGACCAGCCGCAGGCGGGTCGAGGCGTTCGGCGGGACCAACCTCTACTTCAACACTTTCGGCGGCTCGCCTGTGGCCGCCGCCGTCGGCATGGCGGTGCTCGACGCGATCGAAGACGAGCAGTTGCTGTGCAATGCCAGGGAAGTCGGCGCCCACCTCGCCACTGAGCTGGAGCGCCTGGCCACACGCCATTCGATCATCGGCGACGTGCGCGGCAAGGGCCTGTTCTTCGCCGTGGAGCTGGTGCGCAACTGCAGCGACAAGACGCCGGCCGGCATCGAGGCGCGCCGGATCGTCAACCAGATGCGCGAGCGCGGCGTGCTGATCAGCAAGATCGGCCCTGGCGACAACATCCTCAAGATCCGCCCGCCACTGGTCTTCACGCCGGCCGACGCCGACTTCTTCATCGACACCCTCGACACCGTGATGAACGAACTCTAAGGACACCGACATGAGCCAATTCCTCACCCTGAACCATGAACAACAGCTCGCCAGCCTCCATCGCCTGGCGCTGCGCGCCCTGCAGCAGTGGGAAGGCGAGTTCGTCCGCGTCGAGCTGGTCAAGTACCGCGAGAACGCGGTGTTCTGCGCGACGCGGGCAGACGGCCAACGCAGCGCCCTGCGCATCCACCGCGACGGCTACCACTCCGAAGAAGCCCTGCGTTCGGAACTGCTCTGGATGGATGCCCTCGCCGCGGGCGGGCTCCAGGTTCCGCAGATCATCCGCACCCGCGACGGCGAGCATCTGGCGCAGGTGCGCTGCGACGAGCTGGGCGAAGCGCGCTACGTCGACATGCTCGGCTGGCTGGCGGGCAGCAGCATCGGCTCGGCGGAGCACGGCCTGGAAATCGACGCCGACGTTGCCACGCTGTTCGCCGAGGCCGGCGCCGTGGCCGCGCGCATCCACCTGCGCTCGGCCCAGTGGCAGCAACCCAATACCTTCAGCCGCCACGCCTGGGACGAGGAAGGCCTGATCGGCCAGCAGCCGTTCTGGGGACGCTTCTGGGAGCTTGACCTGCTCGACGCGGCGCAGCGCGACCTGCTGCAATCGACCCGCCAGGCAGCGCGCGCGGACCTGCGCCGCTACGGCCGCACCCTGGAAAACTTCGGCATGATCCACGCCGATCTGGTGCCGGAAAACCTGCTGCTGGAGGACAGCCGCCTGCACCTGATCGACTTCGACGACGCCGGCTTCGGCTGGCACATGTTCGAACTGGCCACGGCGCTCTACTTCTGCCTGGACGATCCGCGCTACGCCGAAATCGAAGCCGCTCTGCTCGACGGCTATCACGCGGTGAAGCCATTGACCCCGACCGACCGCGCCACGCTGCCGCTGTTTCTGGCCCTGCGCGGATCGACCTACCTGGGCTGGGTCCATACCCGCCGCGAAAGCCGCACGGCCGAGGAGCTGGCGCCCCTGCTGATCGAGCGGGCCTGCCGGTTGGCGCAGGCTTACCTGGGCCAGCGCCGCTGAACCTGTGCGCTGAAACTTGGCAGGGAGGGGCAAGCAACTGGCGCACAGAGCAATGACGACAACGGATGTGCCGGCCACCATTGCCCGGCACATCCGTCGTCGCTGATGATTGACAGCCCGCAACACCAAGGTGAACCGCCATGACAGGCATAGCCCGACATCAGGCATTCGACTCGGACGAACTCGCCGGCGCGCTGGCCGGCTGGAGCCAGGACTACACCCAGCTGGGGCGCGGCAAGCTGCAGGGCGAACTGCTGCAGGTGCTGCTGCAGGACGCGTCGCTGATCTACGAGCAGTCCAACCTGCACCTGCACGAGAACATGGCTCCGCCGGCCGGGCAGATCGTCTTCGGCATTCCGCTGAGCGTCTCCGGCGACTCGCTGTTCAACGGCCACGTCCTGTCGCTCGATACCCTGCTGGTGCTCGAAGGCGGCCAGGAAATGGAAATCTGCGCCCCCGGCGAGATCCGCATGCTGGGGCTGACGGTCAGCCGCCAGCTGCTCGCGCGGGCGCTCGGGGCACAGGAACAGGAACTGCTCGAACAGGCGCTGCAGCGGCGCCGCCTGGACATTTCCCCGGCGGCCGCGCAGGACCTGAGGAGCGACCTCTGCAACTCGATCGGAGCCTTCGAACGTGAGGAGCGAAGCGCAGCGGTGGCCCGGCATAGCATGTCGGCCGTGATGTCGGCACTGGGCTGCGTCGTGCAGGGTCTCGACGACAGCCTGCGCGAAGGCGCAGCGCGGCTCTCGTCCAATCCCCGCGCCCTGGAGCAGCACCGCCGCCTGGTGCTGGCCGCCATCGAGATCATGCAGGCCAACATCGCCATCCCGCTGTCGATCATCGAACTCTGCCAAGCCCTGAACACCAGCCACCGCACCCTGCAGTACTGCTTCCGGCAGATCTGCCAGGCCACGCCGCTGCAGTTCTTCCTCTCCCTGCGCCTGGCCGAGGCAAGACGCCGCCTGAAACTCGCCCCGCAGCAGAACATCACCACCCTGGCGCTCGACCTCGGCTTCGCCAGCTCCAGCCACTTCTCCTCCCTGTACAAGAGGCTGTATGCCGAACAGCCCTCGCTGATCGGCCGCCGCAGCTAGGCCGGGAACCACACCTTCCCTCTCCCGCCGAACGCCCTGGAGCCCGCCAGCACGCCGGGGTGCCCGCCTCCCACGAATCTGGCACGCAGCATCAAACCCTTGGCAAGCAGGCACAAGGCCAGTGCACGGCAACTCCTTAGTATCCGGTCGCAGAAACGCTCCGCTGCCAATACCAAGAAGAAGGAAGCCTTGCCATGTCCCGGTCGAACCTGTTCCGACTTTCCACCCTGGCGCTGCTGGTGGGTGCCGCTACCCAGGCCAGCGCCTATGAGCTCTACGCCGACGACGACACCCACCTGAACGCCACCCTGGAGGCCGTGTACGGCTTCTTCCACAGCCAGGAAAACTACGCCACCGCGGGCTCGAAGAGCGAGGGGTCGTCGTCCTGGCGCGAGGGTTATGCCAAGTACGGCATCAGCTTCGACCAGGGTCTGGCAGGGGCCGGCACCAGCTATGGCGCCTTCAACCTGCTCAGCTCCGGCACCTGGGGTGATGGCGACGCAGCTGGCTTCACCGATGGCTCCGAGCGCACCACGAAGATCGAAGACGCCTACCTCGGCTGGCGCTCCGGCCAGCGGCTCGAAGCCCTGGGCGAGGACGGCGTGGACCTTTCCTTCGGCCGGCAGAACGTCATGATCGGCGATGGTTTCCTCATCAACGGCGATGCCCTGAACCTCGGCAAGGGCCTTGCCGACGGCGAGTTCAATCGTGGCGGCGCGTACTGGCTGGCGGCACGCAAGGCGTTCGACCAGACCGCCATCCTGCGCCTCGGTGGCAAGGACGGCCTGCGCGGCGACCTGATGTGGCTCAAGTCCGACAACCGCTCCCAGGCCAAGCCGGAGCTGCTGGTGGGCACCCTGGAACACGTGTCCGAGGCCGGCACTCTGGGTCTCACCGCTATCGACATTCGCGATATCGACGAGGAGTTCGCCAGCCCGTTCCAAGCCGAACGCGATGGCATGAAGACCTACAGCCTGCGCGGCCAGGGCAATGCCGGGGTAGAAAACCTGTTCCTCTCCGGCGAGTACGCCTGGCAGGACAAGAAGAACGTCGACGACGAGAACGCCTGGTACCTGGAAGCCGGCTGGACCTTCGCCGATGTGGCCTGGAGCCCGAGCGTGAACTACCGCTACAGCCGCTTCTCGGAAGGTTACGACCTGCTGTTCACCGGCTTCAGCCGTGGTTACGGCACCTGGTTCCAGGGCGAGGTGGCGGGCAACTATGCCGGCCCATTCAACTCCAACACCCAGGTCCACCACGTTGCCTTCAAAGTGACGCCGCTGGAGAACCTGAGCCTTGGCGCGCTGTGGTTCGACTTCAACACCCTGGACCGTGACCTGGGCAACTTCGATGGCCGCGAGGTGGATCTCTACGTCGAATGGGCAGTGAGTGAAAACCTGATCGTCATGCCCGTGGTCGGCCTCTACAAGCCTGATCGGAGCGCGGACGAAGGCGGCACCCAGCTCGGTGGCGACGACAGCAACCTCTACAGCCAACTGGTGTTCGTCACCGTCTTCTGACCCCATCCGGGGCGGCAACGTCCCGGTTTCTCCATGCGACCGCGTCCATGTCCAGCCCCAGCGTCAGCATCCAAAGCAAGATCACCCTGCTAGCGAGCCTCTGCCTGATCCTGGTGGTTGGCTTGCTGGTTGGCCTGTCGCTCTACCAGACCCGCGCCAGCACCGAGCGGGTCAAGGACTCCAGCGGGAGCATGCTGGCCGAAGCCGCGCGCCTCAACCTGCAGGCCCAGGGCAAGGTGCAGGCGCTGCAGATTCAGCGCAGCTTCACCCGCACCCACGAATTCGGCCTGGGCCTGGCGCGGCACCTGCTCTACCTGCGCGAGCAGGCCGCCCGAGGCGAAATGAGCGCCGAGGCGCTGCGGGCCGAACTCGCCGGTGAACTGCGTAAGGCCGTGGAGCAGCGCGCGGATCTGCTCGGCCTGTTCCTGATCTTCCAGCCTGATGCCCTCGATGGGCGCGATAGCGACTTCCGTGGTCGCAGCGACCTCGGCAGCAACGATGCCGGACGCTTCGCCCTCTATTGGTTGCAGGCGAAACCCGGTGAATTGCAGGCGGTTCCGGGCGACGAGAAGCTGCTCGCCGACACCTCCCCCGGCCCAAGCGGCGCTCCCTTCAATGCGTTCTTCACCTGCCCACGCGACAGCGGGCAGCTGTGCTTGCTGGAGCCCTACTTCGACGAGTCTTCCGGCAGCCGCAAGCTGATCACCAGCATTGCTTTCCCGCTGTTGGAGAACGGCAAGATACTGGCCGTGATCGGCCTCGACATCAGCCTCGATAGCCTGCAGCAGGATGCATTGGCCAGCAGCCGCGAACTCTATGAGGGAAACGGCCGCGTCAGCATTGTCAGCCCATCCGGCGTGGTTGCCGGCCATAGCCAGGATGCCGGCCAGCTCGGCAAGCGCCTGCAGGTGGTGCTACCGGACCAGGCCGCCGAAGTGCTCGAGTTTCTGGGCCGCAGCCAGCCCCATGGTTTCTTTGACAAGGGGCAGATCAGCGTGCTGGAACCCCTCGCCCCCATTGCCGGTGCAAAGCCCTGGGGCGTGTTGCTGGGCGTACCGCAATCGGTGCTGCTGGCCCCTGTCGAAGCCCTGAAAGTGCAGATGGATGACGAGCGCCTGCAAAGCTCGGCACTGGAGTTTGCCCTGGGCTCGATCGCCGCTCTGCTTGGTGTCGCGCTGATCTGGCTGGCCGCCCGCGGCGTGACCCGCCCGCTCCTGCGTCTGGCCGCCATGCTGGAAAACATCGCCGACGGCGAAGGCGACCTGACCCGCCGCCTGACCTACGCCCGGCGCGACGAACTCGGCCGTCTGGCGCTGGCCTTCAATCGCTTCCTCGACAAGCTGCAGCCCGTGATCGCCAAGGTCCAGGGTTCGGTGCGCGACGCCCGCGAGACGGCCGACCAGTCGGCCTTGATCGCCCGCCAGACCAGTGAAGGCATGCAGCAGCAGTTCCGCGAGATCGATCAGGTGGCCACCGCGCTGCACGAAATGTCCGCAACTGCCAATGCCTCGGCCCAGAGTGCAGCCCAGGCTGCCGATGCCGCGCGCAACGCCGACCAGGCCAGCCGCGAAGGCCTCGACGTGATCACCCGCACAACCCGCGCCATTCATGCCCAGGCGCGGGACATGAGCGAGGCCATGGCCCAACTCCAGACGCTGGCGCAAAGCAGCGAACAGATCGGTTCGGTGCTGGAAGTGATCCTCTCCATCGCCGGGCAGACCAACCTGCTGGCACTCAATGCCGCCATCGAGGCCGCGCGCGCGGGTGACGCCGGGCGCGGCTTCGCCGTGGTTGCCGATGAGGTGCGCAGCCTGGCGCGGCGCACCCAGGACTCCGTGGAAGAGATCCGCAACGTGATCGACAACCTGCAGACCGGCACCCGCGATGTGACCCAAGCCATGCAGGGCAGCCATGGCCTGGCGCAGGAGAACGTCAGCCAGGTGCAGCACGCGGTGTCGGCGCTGGAACGCATCAGCGATGCCGTCAACCTGATCACCGAAATGAATTTGCAGATCGCCAGTGCCGCCGAGGAGCAAAGCAGCGTCGCAGATGAAATCAATCGCAACGTCGAGGCCATCCGCGACGTGACCGAGTCTCTATCCGGCCAGGCTCAGCAGTCGGCCCAGGTGAGTCGCCAGCTCAACGAGCTGGCCAATCATCAGCAAGAGCTGATGCAGCAGTTTCGTGCCTGAGGTCCACAAGACCCTGGCGCGTCGACAGGCAGCCCGGCTGCCACTCCCCGTCGTCACCGACCTGAAGGGCTACCCGCCCTGACTGGTCGGTGGCACTCCCGTCACAACTTCTTCTCGGGTGTGACCGTCCCACAGGTGGGCCGCGTCATCGAAGAAAACCTCCCTGCCTGCAGAAGTCTCCATGCATCCACTACGCAAAGCCCTGCACAACGAGCTGCATTCGCGTCCATCGATCTACTTCCGTGATCCGGCCCACGTCTATCACTTCGCCTTCGCCGATGCCGAGGATGTCTGCGACGCCCTGGTAGAACGGCTCAACCAGGTCACCGACGCACCACTGGCGAGCAACGGCTCCCAGGGTCTGTTGCGGATGGGCGAGAACACCCTGAAATGGGAACGCCACACGGAGTTCTTCACCCTGACCCTGGTGGTACCACGCACACCAGGCGACGCCTTCTGGCCACCACTACCCGCCGAACTGGAAAGCCTGGTGGCCGACCACCGTCACCTGCTGATCAACGCCGACCAGGTGCTGGTGGAGTCCGAGACGAACTGGGCCGGCGAGACGTCAGCCTATGGTTTCAAGGACCCTTCAGGCTCCACCCTGGGCGGCGGTGATGCGATTGCCTGGTCCGACTTTCGCCTGACTGAAGACGGGGTAAACCGCATCCTGCTGGTCAACCGACGGCTCAACGCCTATCGCCTCGGCCGGATGATCCGTCGCCTGCTGGAGATCGAGACCTACCGCATGATGGCCTCCCTCACCCTGCCGGTAGCCCAGGCGGTGAGCCTGCAGTTGAAGGAATACGACAAGGAGCTGACCAGCCTTTCCGACCGCAACGCCGAGGGAAAGAGCAGCGCCAAGGTGCTGTCGGCCGATATCGCCGCCCTCTCCGCACGCATCGTCCGCAGCACCGCACGCACCCGGCAGCGCTTCAGCGCCACCGAAGCCTATGCGCAGATCGTCTTCGAGCGGATCAACGAGTTGCGCGAATCCCACATCGGCGATTGTCAGCGTCTGGGCGTGTTCATCGAGCGCCGCTTCCGCCCCACCGTGCGTTACTGCGTCGCCACCGACCAGCGCCTGGTTCGCCTGGGACAAAGCGTCGCCAACCTGGGCGACCTGCTGCAGGCGCGCGTGCAGGTTGAAGTGGAAGAGCAGAACTCGGAAATCCTGAGTAGCCTGAACGCCCGCGCCGATACCCAGATCAAGATCCAGAGGGCGGTGGAAGGCCTGTCCATCATCGCCATCAGCTACTACCTGCTGAGCCTGTTCAAGCTGTTCTACGGCGGCCTGCATACTCTCGGCCTGGATATGTCGCCGAAGACGGCGATCCTGGTAATGACGCCGGTGGTGGTGCTGATTCTTGGGGTGATCTTCTTACGAATCAGGAAGGCGAAGGGGCATTAGCCGAGCGCCGCCAGAGCTGTTGTGTGGGGGCGATTTCAATCGCTGAGCAGGTTGAAGACCTGCCTGTACGCCAAGGGGGCAGCTTTGCTGCCCATCGCGAATGAATTCGCCCCCCACAAGGTTTCTCGGCAGACGGGCGCAAATCGCAGGCAAAAAAAGACCCGGCAATTTGCCGGGTCAATAACCGTGATTAGCCTGATGAGGAGATAATCTGATGAGTCCGAAATCTGGGCTTGTCAGCTTATCCAGCTGGCCGCGAGGCCAGTGATTCGAATAATAATGATTCTCATTTTTCAGTCAAGTGATTTTAACTGCCAAATGTGAATCAATACCATTAACTGACCATCGCCCCCCTCTCCCCCCACTCATTCAAGCGCCAGCCCGGCCTCGGCCAGCGTCCGGCGGTAACCCTCGCGCAAGGGCTCTAGCCGGCTCCACACCTGCCCCACGCATTCTTCGAGGGCAATGTGGCTGCTGGCGCGAACGCGGTCTTCCAGATTGCAGCCACGATAGAAAGCATTCACCACCTCGACCATGGGCTCACGCTGGTTCTCCATCAGCACTGCAGCGTGGGCCAGCACGACATGGCGCCCGTCGTCGCGGCGACGGCGCCAGCGCTGGGCGGTGCCCACCAGCTTGCGTGCCGAGACGGTGACGTTGTAGCGACCGTCACAGAATGCACCGTCCACCTCGCCCAGCCCGCTTTCCAGGCCCATGCCGGACAGCCAGTCGAGCATGGGCTGGCTCAGGCGCAGGTAGGCGTTCTCGATGCGAGTCAACTCGCTCTCACGCGGTGGCAAGGCATAGGCCAGCGCGACATTGAGCACCGCCGAAGATTGCGGCACGGGTTCGCCGCCGCTGTCGCGCAGGGCGACGGGCCAGCCGAGCACCATGCAATCGGCCTCGGCAGCCGCGAATCCGGCCAGCCGGCTCATCCGCTGCGGCATCACCAGTGCGGCCTCCAGTGGTCGCCACAACAGCAGCCCGCACCCCTGCTCGCCTTGCTGGATGCGCTCCAGCAGTTGGCGTTCCGCGTCCAGTCCTGCGGTTACCGAAAATCGTGAAACCTGGTGCATGAGTACTCCCGCTCAAACGGCTTGCCACCACCGCGTTCCTGCAGCGCCAAACCGATATTCCGTTATTGCGCTTCTACCGTTGATGATGAACTCACCTCAACGATCTCTTCAGCTGACCCGTCCCAGATTCACCACCAACGGCCAGCTCACCCGGCGGGTGCTGGCTGGGTCGCCCCAGGCCTGCTGGAAGCGTTCCCGCAATGGGTCGAGGGGGTTGCTGCCGTGGGCGGCCTCGTAGGTCGCCAGGGCTGACCAGCTTTCCAGGTAGCCCAGCAGACGCGTCAGGTCCCACTCGGCATCCAGGGTAAATGGCGGGACTTCAATGCGTTCGAAGGGAAATGGCAGGGTGCGGTAGCCCTGTTCCACATGCTTGCGCTCCTCGGCCCAGTAGCTGCCGAGGATGTCGTGATAGAGGTGGCTGACCAGCGCGTCCACCTCAGGGGAAATCTGCGTGAGGTTGTAGGAGATCACCGCCAGCAGCCCACCCGGTTTGCTGACGCGTCGCACTTCCGCGTAGAAGCGCTCCAGGTTGAACCAGTGCAGTGCCTGGGCCACCAGCGTCAGCGACACGCTGGCGTCGGCCAGCGACGTCTGCTCGGCCGGCTCGCAGCGGTAGTCGATATTGGCTGCCGGCTCGGCCCTGGCCAGTTGCGGTGCACTGATATCGGTTCCCACCACACGCTGAAAGTGCCGGGCAAGGTCCTGCGTGGCCTGGCCGGTGCCGCAACCGCAGTCCCAGGCCAGGGACAGGTCGGGCGCCTGTTGGCTGAGCCAGGCAATCAGGGCAGGATCGTAGGTGGGACGATTGGCGCGATAGGCGTCGGAATTGCGGGTGAAGAGCGCGCTGGTTTCGGACATGGCAGAAGATCCGGTTCGGGCCGCTGGGGGCTACCAGCATAGCGCGGGCGAAGCCGTAGGGCTGACCTTGTAGGGGCGAATTGATTCGCCAAGGGCAACGCAGTTGCCCCGGAGATTCAGCAGGGCAGGCCTTCGGCCTGCTTGGCGATTGAAATCGCCCCTACAGCGGGCGTTCTGCGGTCATTTCACGATGGCCAGCTCGAAGGAGCCCTGATCGCTGTGTTCGTGTACCTGCATGCCCGACTCGCTCAAGGCGAGGTCCTGCAGGGGGCGTTTGAAGGGTTTGTTGTCCAGGGTCTGCAGACTGCGGTCCTCCTCGGTGGTGAGCAGCAGCACGTAACGCTCACCCTGGTTGGCGCGCACTTGCACGGTGCCTTCGATGAAGGCGTAGCGGTACCAGGTTTCGCCGTGGAGCTGGTAGACGGCGTCGCTCACCAGACGGGTCGGGCGCTTGGCTTCGTCGAGGAACAGCAGGGACGGATAAACGACCTGGCGGTTGGCGAAACTGCGGATGCGCAGGCCATAGCTGTGCTGTGAGCGCGGCAGCTTGAGTGCGCTGTAGTAACTGCGCCCCATGGGGAACTCGAAGCTGGGCGAGAGATTGTTCAACTCTTCATAGCGCGGCTCTTCGACCGAAACTTCGGTGAAGGCGTCATCCGGCAGTTGGCCGCAGCAGCGCTCCACCAGGCTCTGGTACAGCGCTTCGCCCTGCGCTTCGCTGCCTTCCAGCAAGGCTTTCATGGCGGCGGTGGGTTGACCGTCGAGGGACGGCAGCAACGCTGCCTTGCGCTTGAACGCCATTTCGCGGGCTTCGGTGTAGACGATGGGGCCGGGCCGTTCCTCGTCATCCGCGCTCGCCCTGCCCCGTGCCGGCACCGGCGAGTTGTGGGTGCGGCCCTGTTCGTCGACCCAGGTGAAATAGGCTGGCCCCTGTTCCGGTCGGGAGTAGCCGCGGCCTTCGAGCACGTCGGAATCGACGTACACCTCCGAGCGCTGGCCGTTGGGCAGGACGAAGTTGCGCTCCCCCGCCTCCACTTGCCCGGCTGCGTAGAAGCTGTTCTGCAGGTTGCCGCTGGCATCCACCCAGGTGAAGTAGCGCCGCTTGCTCTCACCAGCCTTGGCACTGCCGGGCCAGACCGTGCCATCGGCATCCTTGAGGCGCGCCTGGTCACTCTGGGCGATGCGTTTGGCCGCCTGGCGCTGCTGGTCGCTGTAGCGGCTGTCGACAAAGGTGTTGTGCACCCGGCCCTGGTCATCGATCCAGGTCAGGTAGCGGCCGCTGTTGGCCTGGGCGGTACCGATTAGGGTCAGGGCGAGAAACAGGATGGGCGCTTTCATCAGAAGGTCGTCTGGTAAGTCAGGGCCAGGATGTATGCCTTTACGGACGTCTCGACGTTCTGCCCGGCATAGGGGTTGTACACCAGATTATCGATACCGGTGCAGTTGAGGCTGCAACTCGTGTTGGCTTTGGTGCTTTGCTTGGTGGTGAAGTAGTTGAAGCCGATGTCGATGTTGGTGTCCTTGTCCCAGCGGTACCCCAGGCCCAGGCCGTAGAGATGGGCATCCCCGATGGGCGCGAGCACATCCGCCTTGTCGTCGGGAATCGCCGACGGTCGCCATTCGTAGCCTGCGCGCACGGCCAGCCTGTCGGTCCACTGGTACTGCACGCCGAGCGCCCAGCTCCAGGTATCGCGGTAGCCGCGGTCGAGGATGATGCTGTGGCTGGTGGCGTTGCCACCGCCAAAGTTCTTGGCGATGCGTAGCAGGTCCAGCTCGCGGTCGAACTCGATCTCGAACTCGTTCCAGTCGCTGTAGCCGCTCCACTTCAGGTCGACGTTGAACTGCCAGCGGTCGAAGGGCACGAGCTTGATCCCGGTGGAGAAGTTGTCCGGGTAGGTCATGTCCAGCGACGCGTTGCCGATTTCCTCATCGACGTTGCCATAAGGGAACAGCGGGCTCAGTACCTGTCCGAAGAGCGACGACTGCATGCCGGACCAGAAGCCTTGCCAGTCCTTGCTGTAGTCGACCCGGTACTTGCCCTGCAGGTGCATGCGCGCCTCGCTCTGGTAGGTGGCCCCCCAGGCGAACCAGTCGGTGGGCTCCCACAGGACGCCGATGTTCCAGGTGGGCGAGAGCGATTGCTGCAGGTCCAGGTCCATGTTGGCGAGGGTATCGAAGGGCCCGATCTTGCCGCCGCAGACGTTGATGATCCCCGACACCACCTCCCCCATTCCCGGCAGGCAGAGGAACTCGTTGAACAGCCGGGTCAGGCCGGTGAGGAAGCCCGGGTTGCGGAAGTCCTGGTTGAGGGCCATCGCCTGGTGGGAGAAACCGACGGACAGTCCGACCGCCAATTCGTCGTTCACCTGGTAGCCCACCGAAGGCGAGAAGTAGGTGATGCGCTGCAAGGCCACTTCTCGGCCCTGGTACCGCGCCGGGTCACTGTCTGAGTCCCGCGAATAGCCCAGGGCCATGGGCGCGTATACGTTGGTAGCGAAGGTGAACTTGGAGCCCGGCGGGTTGATCGACAGGCCCGCCAGCGGCGCGAACAGCACGGGGACTTCGGTCATGCCGCCCATGCCGGGCAGGTACATGGCCGGGGTCAGGGTGCGGCTGCTGGAGTTGGCGACCGGGTCGTCGTCGTAGCCGAGGAAGCCGTAGTCCTCCGGCGCTTCGAACTTGGCGCGGATGTCCATCACCCCGGTGAGGAACTTCACCGTGGTCTGACGGCCCTTGAGCTTGGTCAGGGCGGCCGGGTTGTAATGCACGGCGTCGATACCGGACGAATCGGCGGTAACGGCGTTGGCCATGGCCATCGCCTTGGGGTTGCCGATGGTCAGGTCGTTGGCCAGTTGCGCCTGGGCGATGCCCGCCCAGCACAGACCAACCCCGGCGATCGCCCGCGCAAGCGGCGAAAGATGCATGCTCATGAGGTGCTATCTCGCCGGTTACTGGGCCTTGAGGCCTTTGATGTCGAGGGGAACGGATAACCCCAGGAGTACGTCCGGTGAGTCTTCGGTCATGCCGAAGCCAGCGTTGACGTTGACGATGTAGTCCGGCGACGTTCGCAGGCCGAGGGAGAAGTTCATGATCGAGCTGGTCTGTTCGGTGCCCTCCAGATTCGCGGTCTGGAACTTGTAGGTCGGCTTGGTCGTGTAGGCCATCTGGTAGGAGGTGGCCAGGGACACGTCGTACGAAAGTGCGTAGGCAAAGCCCATGCTGAAGTTGAGGGTGTCGCCCGGTTCCACGTCTTCCAGGATGCGCCCGCCGCGCATCTGGTGAATGTCATGCACCGGCATGTTGTAGGTGTACCCGACCGAGCCGAACAGCACGACCGGGTCGATCACATAAGACATGTTGGCGCCTACGCCGAGGCTGTAGTAGCCATTGCCGGTGGACAGGTCGTTGTCGGAGTTGATGTCGTAGGGGCTCTCGCCCGTAGGCAGGCCGAGGGTGGCGAAAAGCGTGCTGACCGGCCGGCCGCGCGTCGCCGCCCAGGGCTGCCAGCGCAGGGACGCGGAGATGTCGCCGAGGCTGTAGACGTTCAGGTCGCGCTCGGTGTCGTACTTGGCGACGAAGGGCAGGCGCACGCTGAAGGTCAGGTTGTCCCACACCCCGTAATCGAAGGTGAAAGCGTTGGTGAAGGTGTGCTGGGCCTCGCTCTCGCTGAGCACGCTGTAGACGTTGGCGCCGGTACGGAAGGTTTCGACCCGGACATCGCGCACCAGCGAGTAGTCGAAACCGTAGGTGAGCGTGCGCTCGCCTTTCTTCAGCAGCGTGTAGCTCTTCTCGGAAGCCTGGAAGACTTCCTCCAACGCCTTGGCACTGTCGGCGTCGTCATCCTTCTTGCTCAGCGCATCACGTGCATCGTCCACCGAGGATTCCTCGGCCTGCAGCGGCAGACTGGTACAGAGCACCAGCATGGCCAGCCATGCGTATTCCCTTGGTCCCATGGTGCTATCCCCAGGTCTTTCTTGTTATGAGCGGGTGTCACTTGCGGCGGATGTAGCGGATATCGCCCCCCGAACCCAGTTCGTCGATTTCGTTCTGGGTGAACTTGGTGATCTGCGGAAATTCCTGGAACGCCAACAGGCTGACGATGCGGTCGTCCACCAGGCGCAGGTCACGCTCGGTGAGGGCCATGGCGTTCTGTGGTTCATTGCCCGAGGGGAAGATCACGAAGAGGACGTTCTGGTCCCAGATTTCCTCGAAGCGGGCACGGGTGAAGCTGATATTGCCGAGTGCGGGGTCAGCGACGAACACGTGGTCGTTGTAGACGTCGCGCACCACCACGAAATGCTTGAAGCCACCGTAGTGGATTGGAACGATGGCCGGATGTTCCAGGTCGTCGAGGTCGGCGAACTCGGCGCGGAAGCCGCCACTCTTGTAGCCCAGGGCGCTGACGAAGCGCTTCATGTCCAGCAGTGAAAAGCCACGACGCTCGACGATCTTGTCGGCTTCGCCATAGCGCAGCAGGCCTTCCATAACCTGGCGTTCTTCCAGGTTCCGGCCCAGGTAATAGTCCAGCAAGCTGGTCAGCGCGGCAGAACCGCAGCTGTAGTCATAGGCCTGGCGAATGACGTTGCGGAACTGCAACTGGCTCATCGGCTCCACCACCGCCGTCTCGCGGTAGGGGCCATTGGGTGACAGCGGTTGACTGATGTTCACCGAACCTTGTGGTTGCGGCTTGGTGTCCACCGACTGGGTGAAGCCAAACAGACCGAGCAAACTGCCAACCAGGATTTCGATCATTGCCGTTCCGACTACTCGACTCTTCGCGGGGAAAGCCCCCGCCGGACCAGGCCGGCGAGGCTCTCCGGATTACCGACCGAACGCGATCAGTGACCCCAGACCTTGATGGTGGAGCCGGACATGTTCATGTTGTTGACGGCCAGGGAGCCAATGCTGGCAGCGCTGGCGTCGCCGACACGGATGGCACCGACTTCGAGCTGACCAGTGATGGACGGCAGGCTGATCTGCAGCTTGTCGCCGCTGGCGCCGCCGTCAATGACGTCGATCTTCAGCGGGTCGCTGTCGAGGATGTCGAAGCCGGTGAAGGACACGGTTTCCAGGCGCAGCGAACCGGTGGTGGTGGTGCTGCCGACGGTCTCGGAGTCGGAGTAGACAATGCTGCCGATGCTGCCGTTGAAGCTACCGGAGATGCTGATGCCGTCCTGACCGGTCACACCGGACAGAGCGGAATCATCCATGGCCTTGAGGTCGGCCTGGGCCATGAACGGAGCAGCGAGCACAGCAGCGGCCAGAGCCAGTTGTTTGAAGCTTTTCATTCTTTTTATCTCCAAAGTTCACAGGTGGGTTGCCCCAGGGCCTGCCGTCGACTCCTGTCATCGGCAGTTGGACCGGCTCACGCCGATCTCCAGGCCGGACACTGATTCCCTAGGCGCGTCCAGCGAGGATTCGTGAAGCACCGTGCTTCTCGACCTGGGAACAAAACTACTGAGCCCCTCCCCCGCTGCCAGCCCATCCAAGGGATGGAGGGGCGGCGGGGCTCCCACCTCAGGCCTCGCTCAGAAGGCCCAGACTCTTACCCTTCAACACGGCCTGGGTACGGCTGCGAACTCCCAACTTGGCGAACAGGTTGTGCAGATGCCATTTGATTGTGGCCTCTGACAGGTGCACCGCCTGGGCGATGTCGCGGTTGGAAAGACCGGCCGCGACATAGCGCAGGATCTCCCGCTCGCGATGGCTAACATCTTGATTTTCATCGAAAGTTTCCGGGTCGACGGAGAGCCGGCGGCATTGCTCGCGCAAGCTCTCGGCCACGCCCTGCCAGGCGCCGGCGCGCTTGGGCTCGGCAGCGCGCCAGGCATCCCAGAGCGGCAGCAGCCAGAGCGCGTCATCCTGGAACAGCCGGCGGTAGCCGCGGTTCCAGGCGTCTTCCAGGGTGTTCTGGAACAGGGAGAAGGCTTTTTCGCTGTTACCTTTGCGCCAATACGCCACAGAAAGTAACAGCGACAGCCGCAGGCGCCGGTCGCGCTGGTGCTCGTCCTGTTGCCGCGCCAGGCAGTTCTCCAGGCTGGCCTGGGCCCGCTCGGGACGACGCTCGGTCAGGGCCAGGCGCGCTTCAGTCAGGGCCAGAACCGTATGGGCGTCGGAGTAGCGCGCCAGGGGCAACACCGCCAGGTGCTGCTGCAATTGCAGGCAGATGCGCTCGGCTTCGTTGGGCCGCCGCAGCCAGAGCAGGAACTGAACCTTGCAGGCCATGCCGTGGGCGAAGACCCGTTCGTAGCCTGCCCCCTGCAGTCCAGTCAGCCATTCGTCGAGCTGGACCAGGGCCTGCTCCGCCTCACCGGCGAAGAAGCGTGCCCGCGCCATCACCAACTGGCCACGGCTGATCAACTCCACCGGTGTCGCCACGTCGCGCCAGGTGGTGGCGAGCGGCAGCTCGGCAAGTATCGCCGCCTGGCGGTCCTGTTCATATAGCAGGTCGGCATAGGCCAGGGCCAACGGCCCACCCACCCGGCTGCGCCGGCCGAACACCCGCTCCACGCGTGACCGCGCGGTTTCGGCGATGGCGCGGCCGCGCTCCAGTTCGCCGCTTTCCTTGCAGATCAGCGCCTCGATCAGGCTGGTCATAACGTGCAGGTATTCGCTGTCCACCAGCTTCAGATTGTCGCGGGCAACGGCGATGGCCTTGGCGGCCTCACCGAACTCCCCCATCAGCGCATAGGCCGCCGCCTGCACGCAGGCCAGGCTGGCGCGGAACACCGGCTGGTTGTCCGGCACCATGGCGAGCCACTGGCGGGCAACCTTGAGGCAGGCCTCCAGCTTGTCCTGGTAGAGCATGACCAGGGCCTTGAGCACCTGGGACGCCGCCAGCAATTCGCCAAGGCCGAAGTGAATGACCTTGCCACGGCCTTGAAGCAGGCGCGTGCTGACTTCCTCGATCAGCGCCTCGGACTCGGCGAAGCGCTGCTCGAAGGCCAGTTGCCAGGCGTAGAAGATCTGGAACACCGGATGCTCGCGGATGACTTCGGCGGGCACGCCCTTGAGCATGGAGAGAATGCCGTAGACCCGGTTGCCGGCGATCAGTCGCGCGCCCTGGCGCTCCAGCAATTCAGCGGCGAAAGCGAAGTCGCGACCGCGCAACGCGTACTTGATGGAGCGATCCGGCAGGTCGTGCCCTTCGCACCACCGGGCCGCGGCGTGTAGCAGGGTCGCCGGGTCCGTCTGACGCGCCAGCCGCCCCTGAAGGAATTCGGCGAACAGATGATGGTAACGAAACCACTCGCCCTGCTCGTCCAGGGGGATGATGAAGAGCTGCTCGCGCTGCAGCCGCATCAGCATATCGAGGCCATCGCGGCGGCCCGTCAGGGCGTTGCAGAGATCAGCGCAGAACTCATCCAGCACAGAGGTCTGATCGAGGAACTGCTGCAAGGGTTGAGGCAGGCTGTCGAGCACATCCTCGGTCAGGTAGTCGGCGATATTGCGCTCGGTGCCGCTCAGGCTGGCAAGGAACGCTGCGCGATCCGGATGTCGGGCGAGCGCCAGGCTGGCCAGGTGCAGCGCGGTGATCCAGCCCTCGGTGCGGGTGTGGAGCAGGCGCACTTCAGCGCTCGACAACGGCAGCTGGCGCACTTCGCGGAAGTAGGCTTCCGTCTCTTCGAAGGTCAGGCGCAGGTCTTCCGCCTTGAGCAACAGGGACTCCGCCTCGCTGAACAACAGGCGCGGCGTAAAGCGGGTACTGCTGACCAGGTGGACATTGGCCGGCAGGTTCTCGATCAGGTAGCGGGCGCCCTGGTCCAGGGCAACATGGCGGATGCGATGAAAGTCATCGAGCATCAGGTAGAGGTCGACGTCGATGCGTTTGAGATCGCTGACGAAGGCGTCAATCACCGCTTCGATAGGCCAGCTCACATCACCCTGCAGCAGTCCGTCGGTGTTGCCGCCAAAGCCGGGCAAGGCCGCATCCACCGCCGCAACCAGGTACTGCAGCAGACGCTGGGGTTCGCTGTCGGCCTCATCGCAGGACAGCCAGGCGACGTGCGCGCCGTCGGCCTGCAGGTGCTGGCGGAACAGGCTGAGCACGGTGCTCTTGCCGAAGCCGGCCGGGGCGCTGAGCACCAGCACGCGACGACTGCGCGCCGCATGCAGGCGCTCGATCAGGGCACGACGTTGCAGCACTGGGCGGCCGCCGGCATCGGCCGGAAACAGCTTGGTGCGCAGCAAGGGGATCTGGTGCGGACGTGACAGGCAGAGGTCGGTCATGATTCGAGCAGTCCCAGCTCGCGGGCGCGCCGGATCGCCTGGGTCCGGTTACGCACCTTGAGCTTTTCGTAGATGTTGTGCAGGTGCCATTTGACGGTCCCCAGCGCCAGGGCCAACTGCTGACCGATCTCTTCGTTGGACATGCCCTTGGCGGCCAGGCAGACCACCTCGCGCTCGCGGTCGGTGAGCCCCTCTTCGAGCACATCCAGGGACTTGCGAGCGTCGTTACCGGGCCAGGACGCCAGGAGGTCGCGGATGAAGCCTTGCAGCGCGGGCTGACGCTCTGCCGACTCCAACTGCTGCAGCAGTTGGCGAATGGCCTCGCCCTCTTCGATGAACAGGCTGCGCACGCCTTCACGCTCGGCACTCAGCAGGCATTGCACCAGCAGGCTCTGGGAGCGTTCCTGGTAGCCCAGGCGCTGGTAGCTGAGGGCGGCCAGCAGGTCCAGGCGCAGGCGCTGCAAGCCATGCCAATTGGGCTGGAGCTTGCCGCGCATCTGGGTGATTTCGTGCAGGGCTTCGCTGAAGTGGCCGCGAGCCTGCTGCAGACGTACACGAATCAACCCCTGCACCCAGAGCGCCGAGTTGGCACCATGCTGGCTGCCACCCGCGGCAAGCTTGTTCCAGTCCACGCCCTTGAAGCGTTGTTCGGCACGCTTGATACGGTCGGTACCCGGCTCCTGCAGCATCAACGAGATTTCGTCGGCCACCGCCCGCGCATAAAAACGCCAGGACTGGTTGCGGGCGGCGAGGTTCTGCATGAGCACCAGAGTGGCCTGAGCCTCCTTGGGCTTGTCCTGCATGCGCTGGATGCGCGCCAGGAAGAGCATGCCCTGGGCGTAGATGTCGATCGGGCGAATGACGTCGATATGCGTCAGTGCGGCGCCGAGGCGTTCCTCCAGACCGTCAATACGCCCCTGCTGGTAGGCGATCAGGGATTCGACGATGACCGGCAGGGCCATGGCCCGGGACTTCTCGCCCAGATGCGGCACGACCTGGGCGCGCATCTGATCGAAGAGCATCTGCGCCTGCTTCACCTGGCCCTGCTCCAGGGCGAGAAGGATTTCAACGTTGGCCAGTTGCATGTCCAGGTAGCGGCCTTCGAGAAAGTGATTGCGCTGCTGCGCGAGGGCCAGCAGACGACGCGCCTGTTCCGGCTGGGCGAGGATCACCAGGGCCATGGCGCCGATCACCAGGATGGCCACTTCGAGGAAGGCCTGGTTGCGCCCGAGCTGGGCCTCGACCCGGCGGGCGATGGTCACGCAGAGCTCGAGGTCATCCTTCTGCAAGGCGAGAGCGGCCTTCACGGCCAAGGTCGCCAGGTACTTGTCACTGAGCTGGGTTTCGGCGCGGGCGCCGCCCCAGCGAGCCAGCAACTCGTCGAGCATCTGGTTGGCTTCCGGCAGAGCCATTTCGGTGGCGCGATTCCAGACGTCCGCCAGCACCAGGGTCGGATAACGCTCGGCGATTTCGTCCGGCACCTTCTGCCGCCAGCGGTAGATCTTGTTCAGTTGACCCCGGTTGATCAGCTCCAGGCCGCACCCATCCACCAGGGCCGCGAGCATTTCCGGATCTTCGGCCAGGCTGGCGTGCTCGATGGCGAGGTTCTGCATGTGGTGGTTGGTGAACCAGAGGCTGGCATTGAAATGCAGCTGCTTCAGGCGCTCGGGGTCACGGGCCTTGAGACGGCTACGCAGGAAGTCGGCGAACAGGTGGTGGAAGCGGTACCACTGGCGCTCGCGGTCCAGCGGCAGGAGGAACAGTTGCATGGTCTCCAGCCGTTCCAGCAGGGCCTGACCATCGTGGCGGCCAGTCAGGGCGTTGGCGAGGTCGCCACTGAGCTGGCTGGCGACCCCCAAGGCCAGCAAGGCGTCCTGCAGCTCGACGGGCAGATGTTCGAATACGCTGGCCAGCAAGTATTGACCGACGGTGGCCTGGTCACTGCCCAGGCGCTCCATCTGCTCGGCCGCCTGGGGCTGGTGGCGGAGCCAGAGGCTCGCCAGCTGGACACCTATCGCCCACCCTTCGGTATGGCTGTGCAGCGCCGCCAGTAGGGCATCATCCAGGTGCAACCCGGAACGGGCCAGGTAGTCGCGGGTTTCGTCCGCGGACAAGCGCAGCTCGTCGAGGCCGATCTCCAGCAGCCAGCCCTTGGCCCGCAAGGTAGCCAGGTTGAGCGGTGGCAAGGAGCGACTGCCCACGGCCAGCGTGAAGCTCGCAGGAGCCAGACGCACGAGACGGCCGAGGGCGGAGAAGAGTTCAGGGTCTTTCAGCAGGTGCAAATCATCCAGCACCAGCAGGAGCGGCCCGGTGTGCCGGGCAAGATCGACCAGCAGGCTTTCCAGCACGGCGTTGACCGGTACCTGCATGGTGTTCTGCAGGTAGCCCCGGGCGTAGTCCCCGATGCCAGGAACGGCTTCGCCGAGGGTCTTGATCAGTTGTTGGAAGAAGCGTGCGGGGTCATCGTCTTCGGCCTCCAGGGAAAACCAGGCCACGGCGCTGCCCGCGATTCGGCGCTGTTCGGCAAGGGCCGCAAGCGCGGTGGTCTTGCCGAACCCGGCGGGCGCCGAGAACAGCATGAGGCGAGCGTGGGGATGAGCGGCCAATGCCGCCTGGACCTGGGGTCTGGGAAGATAATCGGCGGATGCCTGGGGTGTGACGAGCTTGGAGCGCTGGCGGCTACCGGCTGCGGGGTTGAGAACTGCGTCCACTGCCTGAATCCCTGTATCGTTATCATTGTGGAACGGGCGTACATGCCCGTGGGATTGGTACATAAGTATCAGAATGCTTTTCCTACGTAAACGTCGGAAAAGGCTCTAGGATCGACACTAGAGGCAGACTAGAATCCGCTCCTGCACTTAGCCTGCGTCGCCCTATGCCCGACTGCCAATTACACGTTCTTCCCTATCACGAATCTCCGTGCGAACGCTTCGCCCTGGTCCGTCAGGCGCCTGGTGCCGTGCTGCTGGACGCTGGCCGTCCAGTCGCCGAGCGTGGACGCTATGACCTATTCAGCGCTTGGCCATTGGCAGCATTTGCAGCGGCACCGGGCGAATCGGCCAACGACTTCGCCCAGCGCTTGCGAAGGGCTCTAGACGGCCTGGGCGAGGCCAGCCTGCCAGCGGGGATCGACTTACCGTTCGTCGGCGGGCTGGTCGGCTACCTGGCCTATGACTTCGGCCGCCGCGTGGAGCAACTGCCGGACCAGGCCATCGACGACCTCCAGTTGCCGGACGCCCAGCTCGGCCTCTACGGCTGGGCACTGATCAGTGACCACCAACTGCGCACCAGCCAACTGGTGTTCCATCCGAGCCTGGCAGAAGCCGAGCGCGCGCGACTGGTCGCCCTGTTCAGCGAGCCTTGCAAGGCGCCTTCTGACCCCTTCCGCCTGCGCGCGCCGTTTCGCGCCAACCTGGAGGAAGGTCAGTACCGCAACGCCATCGAACGGGTGCAGGCCTACATCCAGGCTGGCGACTGCTATCAGGTGAATTTCACCCAACGCTTCCAGGCTCCCTGCGAAGGCGACCCCTGGACGGCTTACCAGGCCCTGCGTGCCGCCTGCCCTACCCCCTTCGCCGGCTACCAGGCGCTGAACGATGGCGGGGCGATCCTCAGCCTGTCGCCGGAGCGCTTCATCAAGGTCAGCCAAGGCCAGGTGGAAACCCGCCCGATCAAGGGCACCCGGCCGCGCGGCCGTACGCCGGAAGAAGACCGCGCCCAGGCAGCGGAACTGCTGGCCAGCCGCAAGGACCGCGCCGAGAACCTGATGATCGTCGACCTGCTGCGCAACGACCTGGGGCGCAGCTGCGCCATCGGCTCGGTGCGAGTGCCAGAGCTGTTCGCCCTGGAGAGCTATCCCAACGTGCATCACCTGGTCAGCGCCATTACAGGCCGCCTGGCAGCCGGCAAGGATGCGCTGGACCTGATCACCGGCAGCTTCCCCGGCGGCTCCATCACCGGCGCACCGAAGATCCGCGCCATGCAGATCATCGACGAGCTGGAGCCCACCCGCCGCTCGATCTACTGCGGCTCCCTGCTTTATCTGGATGTGCGCGGAGAGCTGGACAGTTCCATCGCCATCCGTACCGTGCTGGTGAAGAACGGCCAAGCCAGTTGCTGGGGCGGTGGTGGCATCGTTGCCGACTCCGACTGGCAGGAGGAGTACCGGGAATCCATCACCAAGGTGAAGGTGCTGATGCAGACGCTGGAGGGGATGAGCGAAACCTGATCCCTGGTGTGGATGCTCTTTGTAGGGGCGAATTCATTCGCCCCTACAGGTTTATCCGACAATCCCCGGAGAAACGAAAAAGCCCGCTTTCGCGGGCTTTTTCATGGGCGGGATTCAGCGGCTCAACTGGCGGCTGGAGGCCTTGATGAACTCACGCTTGAGGTCTTCGTAGGTGTGCACCGCCGGGAACTGCGGAAATTCGCGGATCACGTTTTCCGGGGCATGGAACAGGATGCCGGCATGGGCTTCGCTGAGCATGGTGGTGTCGTTGTACGAGTCGCCGGCGGCGATCACACGGTAGTAGAGGCTCTTGAAGGCGAGCACGGACTGGCGCTTGGGGTCTTTCTGGCGCAGTTGGTAGTCCACTACGCGGTCGGTCTCATCGGTGATCAGGCGGTGGCAGAGCAGCGTCGGGAAGCCCAGTTGGCGCATCAGCGGCTGGGAGAACTCGTAGAAGGTGTCGGAAAGAATGACCACCTGGAAGCGCTCGCGTAGCCAGTCGACGAACTCCACGGCGCCTTCCAGCGGCTTCAGGGTAGCGATCACTTCCTGGATGTCGGAGAGCTTGAGGCCATGCTCGTCAAGGATGCGCAGGCGCTGCTTCATCAGCACGTCGTAGTCCGGAATGTCCCGGGTGGTCGCCTTGAGCGCTTCGATTCCGGTTTTTTCCGCGAAGGCAATCCAGATTTCCGGAACCAGTACACCTTCAAGGTCGAGACAGGCGATTTCCACGAGCAGTTTCCCCGCATGGCATTTTTGATTGGAGGCGGCACTCTAGCGACTCACCCGATACCGTGCAATGCAACGCTTATAGCCAAATAAGGCAGTGGTGCTTCCTCATGGTTATTTAGGGGCATAACTCCCCTTTGCTAAGATGCGCGCCATAGAGCGCGCCTAGCGCCATCCCTTAAAAGGAAGCCTGCCTGATGAGCCAACCTTTCGACGTCGCCGAACTCGCAACGGCCTACGCCACAAAGTCCCCCCAGGACATCCTCAAGCTTGCCTTCGAGCACTTCGGCGACGAGTTGTGGATCTCCTTCAGCGGCGCCGAGGACGTCGTGCTGGTGGACATGGCCTGGAAACTGAACAAGAACGTCAAGGTATTCAGTCTGGATACCGGTCGCCTGCACCCGGAGACCTACCGCTTCATCGAACAGGTGCGTGAACACTACGGCATCGCGATCGAAGTGCTGTCGCCGGACCCGCGACTGCTGGAGCCCTTCGTCAAGGAAAAGGGGCTGTTCAGCTTCTTCAAGGACGGCCATGGCGAATGCTGCGGCATCCGCAAGATCGAGCCGCTCAAGCGCAAACTTTCTACCGTCAAGGCCTGGGCCACCGGCCAGCGCCGCGACCAGAGCCCGGGCACCCGTTCCCAGGTGGCAGCACTGGAACTGGACAGCGCCTTCTCCACGCCGGACAAGCCGCTGTACAAGTTCAACCCGCTGGCACAAATGACCAGCGAAGAAGTCTGGGCCTATATCCGCATGCTGGAGATTCCCTACAACCCGCTGCACGAACGCGGCTTCATCAGCATCGGTTGCGAGCCCTGCACCCGCCCGGTGCTGCCGAACCAGCACGAGCGAGAAGGCCGCTGGTGGTGGGAAGAAGCCACCCAGAAGGAATGCGGGCTGCACGCCGGCAACCTCATCAGCAAGGCCTGACACGATGCGCATCACCCTGGTGAAGAAGGTCCTGGCCGACGGCCAGGACTGCCGCAAATGCCGGGATGTGATGGAGCGCCTGGAGCGCAGTGGCCACCTGGGGCGGATCGACCGCATTCTGGTGGCCGACGAGCGCAACCCGGCCAGCGCCGGCTGGATGGCAGCGCAACACTACGCCGTGGAAACAGCCCCCTTCTTCGTGGTGCGTGATGATGATGGCCAGGAGCAGGTCTACACCGTGTTCCTGGCCTTTCTCCGCGATGTGCTGCAACCGCCCTCGCCCACCCCTGAATCCAGTGAGCTGGAAGTCGAACGCCTCAAGGACCTGGCCAACCGCAAGGGCCTGGATCACCTTTAAGCGTCTCGCAGGTTGTGGCTGAGCGCCGCGAAGCCCACTCGCAACGACCTTGCCCCAATAAAAGAAGAGCCCGGCGTGTGCCGGGCTTCATTCTTGCTGAGCCGCTTAGTAAGTCGGCAGCTCCACGTCGTGAAAGAGTTCGTCCAGTTCGGCCTTGTTGTGGCACTGCACTGCTCTGGCCAGGACGTCGCGGGTCAGGTGCGGAGCGAACTTTTCGATGAAGTCGCACATGAAGCCGCGCAGGAAGGTGCCACGACGGAAACCGATCTTGGTCACGCTGGCTTCGAACAGTTCACCGGCATCGAGCACCACCAGATCGCTATCGAGCTTGGCGTCAACCGCCATCTTGGCCACGATGCCCACGCCAAGCCCCAGCCGCACGTAGGTCTTGATCACGTCGGCGTCAGCGGCAGTGAACACCACTTTGGGAGTCAGGCCGCGGTGGCTGAACGCCTCGTCCAGCTTGGAGCGACCGGTAAAGCCGAATACGTAGGTCACGATGGGGTGTTCGGCCAGGGCTTCGAGAGTCAGCTTGGGCAGTTTTGCCAGCGGGTGGCCCTGGGGAACGATGACGCAGCGATTCCAGCGGTAGCACGGCATCATCACTAGGTCACCGAAGAGCTCCAGGGCTTCGGTGGCGATGGCGAAATCGACGGTGCCGTCGGCAGCCATCTCGGCGATCTGCATCGGAGTGCCCTGATGCATATGCAGCGCGACATCCGGATACTGCTTGATGAAGCTACCGATCACCGGCGGCAATGCATAGCGCGCCTGGGTATGGGTGGTGGCAATGGAGAGGGTGCCCTTTTTCTCGTTGGAGAATTCCTGGGCAATCTGCTTGATGCTCTCGACCTTGCGCAGGATCTCACCAGCCGTGGTGATGATGCGCTCCCCGGCAGGCGTTACACGGGTGAGGTGCTTGCCGCTACGGGCAAATACCTCGACACCCAGCTCGTCTTCCAGCAGGCGGATCTGCTTGCTGATGCCCGGCTGCGAGGTATAGAGACTTTGTGCAGTGGCGGACACGTTCAGGTCGTGGTGCGCCACTTCCCAGATGTAGCGCAGTTGCTGGAGCTTCATAGGCATTCCTCAAAGCGGATACGCCGCAGGATGTCGGCGGCGTTTATAACCATATTAATGGTTTGCTGAATAAAACTAGACGCTTTTTTCTGCTTTGCACAACGTGCGACCAGCGGCGATCAGAAGTCGTTACGTCCGCGATGCTGGAGCATGGGAACCAGGTAAACCGGCACTTCGGACAACTGCACCAGGCGCGCGGCGGTTCGGCCCAGCGGTGTTTCCAGTGACGTACCGTGGCTGTGGCTCCCCACCACAAGCAGATCCACCGAGAGTTTCTGCACTTCTTCGAGGATGACCAGCGGCGGATCACCCTGGACCACCCGCACGGCACGAATCATGTCCAGGTCCTGCACGGCCTCGCCCATTTCGTCGCGAAACCCCTCCAGCACCCGCTGCTCGATGCTCGACATGACGGTGCCCAGCCCCTTGGCCCGCAGCTCCTTCAGCGTGTCGTCATCGAGATAGGTCTGCAGCACCGACTCGGCAAACAGCCCAAGAGGTTCGACCGCGTGCACCACATAGAGTTGGGCATTGAAGGCCCTGGCAAGGGATAAGGCGTGTTGCAGCACATAGGGAGCATAGAGACCGAGGTCCGTGGCATAGAGAATGGAGCGAATCATGAGGCCTCCTCCCGCCCTACATGGCCGGCCTCACCAGAGCTTAGTCAGAACTGTGGCTCGTTGCTCACACCATGGGGCACATGCCCGGTAGCCACCACATCGCGTGCTTTTTCGCAGTGCCCGGCCTGATCGTCGAAGAACACATCCGCGCCGAAGGTCTCGAGGATCGCTGCCTTTTCCAACCCGCCCAGGAAGAAGGATTCGTCCAGACGGATGTCCCACTCACGCAGAGTGCGAATAACTCGCTCGTGCGCCGGCGCGGAACGTGCGGTTACCAGCGCCGTACGGATCGGGCAGGCGTCCGGCGGGAACTCTTGCTGCAGCCGGTTCAGCGCCGAGAGAAAGGGCTTGAAGGGACCGCCATCCAGCGGCTCGCGCGCGGAGTCCCGTTCGTGGGCCTGGAAGGCCTCGAGACCGCCAGTCTGGTAGATACGCTCGGAATGGTCGGAGAAAACCACTGCATCGCCGTCGAAGGCGATGCGCAGTTCATTGCTGGCGGCACGACGCGGACCGCCCGAGAGAATGGTGGCAGCGGCGTACCCGCTTTGCAGGGCGCCCCGCACGTCTTCGGCATGGGTCGACAGGAACAGGTGGCAACCGAAGGCACGCAGATAAGGCTCCGGGCTGCGACCGCCGACGAAGGCAGCGCGGGAGATACCCAGACCGTAGTGCTGGATGGAGTTGAAAGCTCGCAGGCCGGTATCGGCACTGTTGCGCGACACCAGAATGACCTCCACCCGCTGCTGACCCAGTTGCTCGTTCAGGGCGAGCAGCTTCTCCACTAACGGGTAGGCATCGCCGGGGGCCAGCACCTCCTCCTCGTGGTCGATCTGGTACTGGCGGTAGGCTTCAATGCCTTCCGCCTCGTAGACCCGATGACTCTCGTCCAGGTCGAACAGCGCCCGCGACGAAATTGCCAGCACCAGCTTGTCACCCAGCCCTTTGCCCATGAAGGTCCGCCTCTCAGCCTTGGTTGCGCGCATCGATGAAGCGTAGCGCCTGGTAGAGCGCGCGAACGCGCGGCATCTCGAATCCCGCAGCGGCGGCTGCGGCAAGCGGGGCTTCATAGATAGCGCCGAGTTCCAGCGGGCGCTTCTGCACGAAGTCGTGGTACATGCTCGGCAGATAGTCGGGCATGCGGTCGGTGGAGGCCAGCAGCTTGGAGGCGAAATTGTCCGGGATGCGATGGCCGACTGCAGTAGCGCCGTCCACCACTTCCTGCATGATCGCCTGGATCAGCTCTCGGCTGTCGGCATTGCCCATGAGCGCAGTGGTACCGGCATTCAGCAGTACCGACAGGCCGTTGTAGGGCACGTTCCAGACCAACTTCTGCCAGCGCGCCTGTTCAAGGTTGCCCACGGCGGCCGAATCGATGCCGGCCGCCTTGAACAATGCCGAGCCCTCCTCCGTCAGAGCCAGGCGTTCCGCCTCGTCACAAGCCGGCCCCGAGTGGTAGCCGAGATTCACCGCGCCCAGGGACTGGTGCTCGATCACCCCTGGCGCCGAGCGGTGCACGCAGATATAGCAGAGACCACCAAGCAGGTGCAGGGAATCGGGCAGCAGCGGACGCAGTTCGTCTTCCACTGCCAGCCCGTTCTGCAGCAGCACGACCTTGGCGCCCGGCGCCGCAGCCTGGGCGATAACCGGCGCCAATGCAGCATTGCTGGTGGTCTTGGCTCCGACCAACAGCCAGTCGCACGGTGGCATTTCGGCTGCATCACGGTAGGCCTGGACCGGGAACAGTGCCTGGGCACCATGCACCGCGCTGTTCAGTTGCAGGCCGCGAGCCGCCACGGCGTCGTACTCGCTGCGCAGCAGGAAATGCACGTCCGCGCCGGCGCGGGCCAGCATCACGCCATAAAAGCCGCCGATTGCACCGGTACCGATGATGCCGATGCGCGGTTTGCTTGAATTCATCTAGGGAAGCTCCTCTGCCGGCCAGGCCAATGCCAGGCCAAGGGCATGAATCAGATCTTCGCGCCGCAGGCTGGAGTGCAGCGCGCCATGGAATTGGCCATTTCGGACCACGAACAACGCAGGCAGGTGGAATACCTCATAACGCTGGACCAGCCCACCATTATTGCCGGCATCTATCCAGCACAATCGGTCCACCGGCAAGGCCGCACCCGGCAGATTCTGGCGGGCCCAACGGCAACTGGCACATCCCGGACTCGTAAAAATCACCAGGGAAGTGCCAGACAAGTCGAGCAAACGGTGATCGGCATCGAGGTCGGTCAGCTCCAGCTCGGGCACTATAGTGTCTGGTGCGATGCCGCTTTCGAGGCTTCGGGGGTTCGCGATCATGCGTCAATTCCTGCGTCACCCGACGGAGATGCCCGTCGAGCTGGTTCCGCGCAAAGGCAGGCACATACCCCTGCAGCGGCTGCACGATATCAGCCTGGGTGGGGTGGCATGCAACTCCACCCGTGCGTTTCGGCGCGGCACCGCGATAGAACTCCGCATCCCGTTGCTGGGCGATCAGGCCCGCTTTTCCGGGACAGTGGCCTGGTGCCGCAAACTGGTCGAGGACTACATGATCGGCATCGCCTTCACCGATGAGGAGAACATGTTCCGCGTGCGAATGATGGAGCAGATCTGCCTGATCGAGCAGTACCGCAAGCAGCGCGAGAAATCCGTTGGCCACGCCTTGGCACCAGAGGCCGTGGCAAAGGAATGGATCGCCCTGCACGCTGCGGACTTCGCCCCCGTCTGAAATCGTGCAAATTCCACGTCCGGCGCGTGCATTCGCCATTGTCGAGGCTGCGTGGAAAGCGTTAAGGTTCCGGTCCCCGCCGCGTTTTTACTGCTGTGCTCTCCGCCATACGGGGATCGCTGGCGGCCTGCACCCGTGACCTGACGACCCTGAACGATGAAAAGCACGATGGCTGATTTACAGATCGACGACCTTAACGTTGCCTCCAACGAGACCCTGATCACGCCGGAGCAGTTGAAGCGCGAAATTCCCCTGACCGATGAAGCACTGGACACCGTCGCCAATGGCCGCCAGGTGGTCCGCAACATCCTCGATGGCAAGGACCATCGCCTGTTCGTAGTCGTGGGCCCCTGCTCCATCCACGACATCAAGGCTGCCCATGAGTATGCCGATCGCCTCAAGGTCCTGGCCGCCGAGGTGTCAGACACCCTCTTCCTGGTCATGCGCGTGTACTTCGAAAAGCCACGCACCACCGTCGGCTGGAAAGGCCTGATCAACGATCCATACCTGGACGACTCCTTCAAGATCCAGGATGGCCTGCACATCGGCCGCCAATTGCTGCGTGACCTGGCCGAAAAAGGCCTGCCCACCGCCACGGAAGCCCTGGACCCGATCTCCCCGCAGTACCTGCAGGATCTGATCAGTTGGTCGGCCATCGGCGCCCGCACCACCGAATCCCAGACCCACCGCGAAATGGCTTCCGGCCTGTCTTCCGCCGTCGGCTTCAAGAACGGCACCGACGGCAGCCTGACCGTGGCGATCAACGCCCTGCAGTCTGTTTCCAGCCCGCACCGCTTCCTGGGTATCAATCAGGAAGGCGGCGTTTCCATCGTCACCACCAAGGGCAATGCCTATGGCCACGTGGTCCTGCGCGGCGGCAACGGCAAGCCGAACTACGACTCGGTCAGCGTTGCCATCTGCGAGCAGGAGCTGACCAAGGCCGGCATCCGTCCGAACGTGATGGTTGACTGCAGCCACGCCAACTCCAACAAGGACCCGGCCCTGCAGCCCCTGGTCATGGACAACGTCGCCAACCAGATTCTGGAAGGCAACAATTCCATTGTCGGCCTGATGGTGGAAAGCCACCTCGGCTGGGGCAGCCAGTCGATTCCGAAAGACCTCGACCAACTGAAGTACGGCGTTTCCATCACCGACGCCTGCATCGACTGGGACACCACCGAGAAAGCCCTGCGCAGCATGCACGCCAAGCTCAAGGATGTGCTGCCCAAGCGCCAGCGCTGATCGACAGCTGGAAGCGAAAACGCCGGGCAAATGCCCGGCGTTTTTCATTGCACGCTTATTCAGCCGTTCTGGTGGGACTGACGTTGACGACGCTCGATATAGCGCTCGACATAGGAGCAGGATGGGATCACGGTGTAACCATGATCCTCGGCAAATTCCAGGGCTGATTCAGTCAGCGCCGCGGCTATCCCGCGACCACGCAGGACGTTTGGCACGAATGTGCGATAGATGTCCAACGTCTGTTTACCCAAGTCCATATAGGCCAGGTATGCACGATGACCGTCCACGGTGGTCTCGAACTGATGACCTGCCTGGTCATGGTGGATGGACAATGCCTCGCTCATCACTACTCCTCTGAGGGGTCTAAAACCTGACCCGTACCTTATCTATCTTTTCCAGCCGAAGGAACATCTCAGCCGTGCCGGAACCGAACTGCACACTGAGATACGCCTTCCCGTTCTCCACCTTGTGTAATACACCCTGGTAATAGGCGCCATCGAAGGTGATGAACTGCAGCCGCTTACCGGCATATCCCGACAGGTCGGCAACATTGACGAACTCATACTGCTGCACGGCACGTTCGTCGTCTTCGCTCTCCACTTCTGCCGTGATCTTCTCCAGCGCCGTGTGCTCGTTTCGCGCTGCCGCCGGATCGACCCAGACGAATTCGACCGGCTGCACCAGCTCCTGGTTCACCAGAACGGCCGGACGCAACATGGTCACCACATCCTTGGCATCGAAGAACTGCAGCCCATCCCAGGCCATGCCGTCGCTCGGCGTCAGCTCCACGCGCAGCGACTGCGGGTCCTTCAGGTAGCGACCGTAGGCATCCAGCATCGACTGTCCCAGGGCCACGCGCTGGCTGCGCAGCACGGCGTCGAACTGCTGTATTGCCATGTTCAGGTACACATCCTCGGACTGGCCGAGCTTGCCGGCGCAGAACTGCTGGACCTTGCGCTGGTACTGGTTGTCGTTCAGTTCAAATATCACGCTGGAGAGATGCGGCGGATTGACCCTGAGGTCGCCCGGCTTCTCCGACATGTTAGACAAGGACAGACTGAGGCGCACTTCACCCATGTCGCGGGTATCGGACGTCAGATTGAGGCTCAGTTTCTGTGCACCTGGCTGGAATAGGTAGGAGAACTCCGCATCCGTTTCCAGGGTGCGATAGCCCATCTCCAGCAGCTCGTTGGTACCGATATTGCGCACCTCGCCGCAAGCCACTTCGCTCATAGCCGTGAACACGCTGCGCTCTGCCGGGGTGTTGTAAAGCTGCTGCATGAACGGGCCGTGCACTTCCAGTGCGATGCCCTTCAAGCTAACCGCCATCTGCTCCGGAAACTTGCCCTCCGCCAGGCGCTCCTTGAAGCTGAGAAGTTCGCTGAGACTCTTGAACTTCAGCTCAGCCCGCTGCACCTGCAGGCTGTCCCCGATGGCCGGAACACGAAGTTGAAGATTTTCCAGGCCAACCCGACCATCAAAGGAGGAAGTTATGCCGCCGTAGGTGATATCCATTACCGGCGACAACTTGCTGATGGCGTCATCCATGATCGATCTGACCGACCACCAGAGCGACAACTTGATGATCAGACCCACGGCCAGAACCGAGAGCAATCCCCACTTGAAAATCTTCGACATAGTGACGTCCTTGAAGTCTGCGCTTCGCTATGGATATCGGAAGCCAGGAGAGCTTATCAGCCACCCGAAGGCACTACCACGGCCGCTCTTTGTATAGATGAAGATAATTCCCGGTTCTCTGAAAAAGTTCCCTTTTTCAAAGCAAATTTCACCCTCGAACCACATCCCTACCCCGGGTCGAGGTAACGCTTGTCAGAAGATGAGCAAGAACCTGCCCGAGTCGCTGGCTTGGGCCTACACTTGGAATTTCGACTGATCAAAGAACAATCAAGCTGCCTGTTTTTTGATCAGCGACCTCGCTGTTTGCTCGTGAACTAGCCGGCAAGCTGAAAAAAATGTGCCTGCCTTGCGCAAGGTGAGTTTACTTACTACAAGTTATGGGTAGTATGTACGCCGGCTAATTTCCCAAGCTCGGGGAATTGCTTTATGGAAATGTCCACCTTAAGGGGAACACGATGAACAACGTTCTGAAATTCTCTGCTCTGGCTCTGGCCGCAGTTCTGGCCACCGGTTGCAGCAGCGTATCCAAAGAAACTGAAGCCCGTCTGACTGCTACTGAAGATGCAGCTGCTCGCGCTCAAGCCCGTGCTGACGAAGCCTACCGCAAGGCTGACGAAGCTCTGGCCGCCGCTCAGAAAGCCCAGCAGACCGCTGACGAGGCTAACGAACGCGCCCTGCGTATGCTGGAAAAAGCCAGCCGCAAGTAATAGCCTTTCAGGCTATGAAGCCGATCCAGTTCGCTGGATCGGCTTTTTTATCGCCTTCACTTTTTCACCCCCCGTTTACCGGCTTAACCGGTCACCTCGCTCCACCCAAGAACCTGACTCATGCACATCACCAACTGGCGGGCAAAAGAAAAGCCCGCTGGCGCATCGCTCAGCGGGCTTACTTCAAGGGCGAGTTCCCTTACAGCTCAGTATTCAGCGTGCTGGCCGCCAACGCCGAATTGGGTTCAGCAATTTCCACCGGCAGGCCGTCTTCAGCCGCAACCACTTCACGCACCACGTCCCAGTCCAGGCGAATGGTGTTGACCAATTCCTCACGCTTGAGCAGTGCATTGATCACGGCGGTGTGCTTGTCCACCACTGACGGGTCGCCGTGATCATCCAGCGGTGCGTGGGCTTCCAGATAGACCTTGCCGCCACTGACGCCGAACTTGTAGGGCTCGTTGATGATGCGCACCGGCGTGCCTACTGGCGCCATGGCCGCCAAGGCCAGGACGTTGTTGTTCAGCATGCGGAAGCAACCGTGGCTAACGCGCATACCAATACCGAACTTCTTGTTCGAACCATGAATCAGGTAACCCGGCACGCCCAACTTGAACTTGAACGGACCCAGGGGATTATCCGGTCCTGGAGGCACCACGGCAGGCAACGGGTCGCCGTCCGCCGCATGCTCTTCCCGGATGGACTTGGGCGGATACCAGGCCGGGTTGGAAGTCTTGGCAGTAATGGTGGTGTGCGCGATGGGTGAACCCCAGCCTTCACGACCAATGCCAAGCGGATAGGTATGAACGACGTTCTGCCCTTTCGGGAAGTAGTACATCCGGTACTCGGCGAGGTTGATCACAATACCTTCGCGCGGCCCCGCCGGAAGAATGTAGCGGGTCGGCAATATGATCTCGGTGCCCGCGCCAGGCAGCCAGGGATCGACGCCGGGGTTGGCGGCGACCATTTCCAGGTAGCCCAAGTCATTGGCAACGCCGATATCGGCGAATGTGTCTTCGTACTTGGCCTTGATCACCTGAACCTGGCCGACGATGTCTTCGCCGGGCGGCGGCAGGGGCAACTCAAGGGCTGCAACAGGGCCAGCCACCAGCAGGGACGCTAATGACAGGGAGCGGGCGACGGCTGTAAAGCGCGGCAACATCCGGGAATCCTTGACAAATTGACTGATTAAAAAACTCGGAATTCTACACCGGCACGAGCCGCACCGGGAGCCCTCAGGCTTCCTACCAGACCGAGTGCTGCCCCTGACGCTGAGCCTCGAGGGTAGAACGGCAGTTGGAGCAAAGGCGCTGGTCTCGCAACAATTGCAGTTCCAGTGTACTCCAGCGTGGCCGAGCGGGCAGCAGGCCACCGCAGAGAGTCCGATCGGCGAAACCACCCAGTTCGAGCTGGCGTGCCACCAGATGCAGACGCACTTCGCGACAGGCGAACAGGTCGAGTTGCTCGTCAGGCTCTATTACTTTGTAGCCAAACAGGGACCAGACGGGGCGCGGCATGGAGGACTCCAGGGAGGGTGCGCAACATTAGCCGAAAGCGAGCCGCGGGAAAAGCGTCAGAGCATGGGTTCCAGGGTCGGCCACAGGTTGTCCAGCAACCGCGACTGCGCCTGCGCCCGCGGGTGAATCCCATCGGATTGCATCATTTCCGGCACACCGCCCACCCCCTCTAGGAAGAAAGGTACCAGCGGCACCTGTTTCTCCGCGGCCAGCGTGCTGTAGACATTCGCGAAAGCCGTGATGTAGCGAGCCCCATAGTTCGGCGGCAAGCGCATACCGAGCAGCAGCACCGAGGCGCCCTGCTCCTTGGAGCTGTCGATCATGCTGGCAAGATTCTGTTGCAATTGCGCCGGCGGCTGGCCACGCAACCCATCGTTGCCACCAAGCTCGATTATCACCAGTTCAGGCTTGTGCTCAGCGAGGAGCGCCGGAAGCCTGGACAGCCCGCCAGCACTGGTGTCGCCGCTGATCGAGGCGTTCACCACTCGCTGCTTGTAACCCTTCTCGGCAAGGCGTTTCTCCAGCAAAGACACCCAACCTTGACTGGATTCCAGCCCGAAAGCGGCGCTGATACTATCGCCGACGACCAGCACGGTCCCCGCCATGGCCTCCTGCGCCAACAGAAACAGGGACAGGCAGCCGCCCAACAACCAGGCACGCATTGGATTCTCCATGAGCGCAAGCATTCTTGATGCGCGGAACCTTAGCAAAGTGGTTCCCAGCGCGGAAGGCGAGCTGATCATCCTTCACGACCTCTCCCTCGACCTCGGCAAGGGCGACAGTCTGGCCATCGTCGGCAGCTCCGGCTCTGGCAAATCCACCCTGCTTGGCCTGCTGGCCGGGCTCGACCTGCCCAGTGCCGGCGAAGTGCACCTGGCCGGCCGCGCCCTGTCGAGCCTGGACGAAGACCAACGTGCGCGGGTTCGCGCAGAACATGTCGGCTTCGTGTTCCAGTCGTTCCAGTTGCTGGACAACCTCAACGCTCTGGAAAACGTCATGCTCCCGCTGGAGCTGGAAGGTCACCGGGATGCACGCGCACGCGCACGCCAGCTGCTGGAGCGGGTCGGCCTTGGCCAGCGACTCAGCCACTATCCGCGCCAGCTTTCCGGTGGCGAACAGCAACGAGTCGCCATTGCTCGCGCCTTTGCCGCCGAGCCCGATGTACTCTTCGCCGACGAGCCCACCGGCAACCTCGACAGCCATACCGGCGAACGCATCAGCGACTTGCTCTTCCAGCTCAACCAGGAGCGCGGCACCACCCTGGTACTGGTGACTCATGACGAGCGTCTGGCCCATCGTTGCCGTCGCCTGATCCGCCTCGAAGGCGGACGCCTGGTCGAGCAGGTGGAGCCCTGATGCGACGACTGCCGTTCGCTCGCCTGCTGGCAATGGCCGCACGCCAGCTGTGGCGCGATGCCCACAGCGGCGAGCTACGAGTGCTGTTCTTCTCCCTGCTGGTCGCGGTCGCCGCCAGCAGTGCCATCGGCTACTTCAGTGCCCGCCTCAACGCCGCCATGCTGCTACGCGCAACTGAGTTCCTCGGTGCCGACTTGCTGCTCAGCGGCTCATCCCCCGCCAAGGCCGAACAGGTTGAAAGCGGCCTGCAGCTAGGCCTGAGGCACGCCCGCGCGGTGGAGTTCTCCAGCGTGATCGCCGCTGACGACGGGATCCAGCTATCCAGCGTCAAGGCCGTCGACCCGGCCTATCCATTGCGCGGGGAGCTGAAGAGCGCGGCGCAGCCCTATGGCGAAGAAACGACTGGCAGCGGCCCCGAACCTGGCGAAGCGTGGGCCGAGGCACGCTTGTTCGCCACCCTGAATCTCAAGCCCGGCGATAGTATCGACGTCGGACAGAAGTCCCTGCGCCTGACGCGGGTGCTGACCTACGAGCCGGATCGCGCCGGCGACTTCTACAGTCTCACCCCACGGGTGCTGATCAGCCTGGACGACCTCGAAGCGACCGGTGTAGTACAGCCCGGCAGCCGCGTACGCTATCGCGAACTCTGGAGTGGCCCTAATGAACTCCTGAGTCGTTACCGGACTGCCATTGAACCCGGCCTGGAGGCCAACCAGCGGCTGGAAGACGCTCGCCAGGGCAACCGCCAGATCGGCGGCGCTCTTGGCCGTGCCGAGCGCTACCTGAACCTGGCCAGTCTCGCTGCCGTATTGCTCGCCGGGGTTGCCGTAGCCCTGTCCGCCGCTCGCTTCGCCGCGCGCCGCTATGACGCCAGCGCACTGCTGCGCTGCCTTGGATTGTCTCGCCTTGAAGCCCTTCTTCTATTCGGCCTGCAGCTGGCATTACTGGGCCTGCTTGCCAGTGCTCTGGGCGCCGTGTTCGGCTGGCTTGCGCAAGCGATGCTGTTCAAACTGCTGGGCGGGTTACTACCAGCAGTGATTCCCTCCGGCGGCATGGTGCCAGCGCTGGCGGGAGTCGCCACCGGACTGCTTGCCCTGGCCGGCTTCGCCCTGCCGCCACTGGCTGCACTGGGCCGTGTTCCACCACTACGGGTTCTGCGCCGCGACCTGCTGCCGCTACCCCCCAGCGCCTGGCTCATATACGGTGCCGCACTTCTAGCCCTCGGCCTGATCATGTGGCGCCTGAGCCTCGACCTGAAACTCACGCTCGCCCTGCTCGGCGGCGGCCTGGTCGCAGCCCTGCTGCTGGGCGGCGCGCTACTGGCTGGACTGAAAGGACTGCGCCGACTCCTGGCCAGTGCGACCCTGCCCTGGCGCCTGGGCATCGGCCAACTGCTGCGCCACCCCCTGGCGGCAGCCGGACAGTCCCTGGCATTCGGCCTGATCCTGTTGGCCATGGCGTTGATTGCACTGCTGCGCGGCGAATTGCTGGACACCTGGCAAAACCAGCTACCGGAGAACGCGCCTAACCATTTCGCCCTTAATGTCCTGCCCGCCGAAAAGGAAGCCTTCGCCAACCGCCTTGCCAGCCTCTCGCCCCACCCCACACCACTCTACCCGGTGGTACCTGGCCGCCTCACCGCCATCAATGGCGAAGCTGTACGCAAGCTCGTCAGCAAGGAATCCCAGGGCGAACGTGCTGTGCAGCGTGACCTCAGCCTGACCTGGTCGGCCCAGCTGCCGAGTGATAACCGGCTGGTGGCGGGTCACTGGTGGACTGACCTGCCGAAAACCGCGTTGCCGGGCGTATCGGTGGAAGCCAAGCTCGCCGAAAGCCTTGGGCTAAAGCTTGGCGACCGCCTCAGTTTCAGCGTGGGCGGCCTGCAGCGAGATGCCCAGGTGACAAGCCTGCGCGAGGTGGACTGGGACAATTTCCAGCCGAACTTCTACATGATCTTCGCCCCGGACACCCTTTCCGACCTCCCCGTCACCTACCTCACCAGCTTCTACCTGCCCCCGCGCCACGACCGCGAGCTGGTGGAGCTGTCTCGCGCCTTCCCCGCCGTCACCCTGCTGCAGGTGGAAGCCATCCTGGCGCAGTTGCGTAGCATCCTGGCCCAGGTCACCCTGGCAGTGGAGTTCGTGCTGCTCTTCGTCCTCGCCGCAGGTCTTGCCGTGCTGTTCGCAGGGCTGCAATCCACGCTGGACGAGCGCATCCGCCAAGGCGCCTTGCTCCGCGCGCTCGGCGCCGAACGGCAGCTCTTGCTGAAGGCACGGCGTGCGGAGTTTGCGCTGCTTGGTGCCTGCAGTGGCCTGCTCGCGGCCCTCGGCTGCGAACTGGTCAGCGCCCTGCTCTACCGCTTCGCCTTTGACTTGCACTGGCAGCCCCACCCCTGGCTGCTCTTGCTGCCATTGCTGGGCGCCCTGCTGGTCGGTACCGCTGGCGTGATCGGCACGCGCCGCGCACTCAACGCCAGCCCACTGACGGTCCTGCGCGAAGCTTGATAGGCTTTGCCTCCCGAATTCCTGCAGGACCGCCATGAGCCGTTATCGCCCACCCCGCAACGCCGGTACACCCTTGATCACCCCGGAAGGCGAAGCTCGCCTGCGCGCGGAGCTCCATGAGCTGTGGCACGTACGCCGGCCCAAGGTCACCCAGGCCGTGAGCGAAGCGGCTGCCCAGGGAGACCGGTCGGAGAACGCCGAGTACACCTACGGCAAGAAGATGCTGCGAGAGATCGACAGCCGTGTGCGCTTCCTGACCAAGCGCCTGGAAAGCCTCAAGGTGGTGCGCGAACGTCCGGCCGACCCCGGCAAGGTCTACTTCGGTGCCTGGGTGACCCTGGAAGACGATGATGGCGAGCAAGCCCGCTACCGCATCGTCGGGCCCGACGAATTCGACCTGAAGCAGAACCAAATCAGCATCGACTCCCCCTTGGCACGCGCCTTGGTGGGCAAGGCGCTGGACGCCGAAGTGCGAGTCAACGCCCCGACGGGGGAAAAGACCTGGTACGTGGTCGAGATCGATTATCCGTAGAGCGCCGTGACGGGGTAATCCGCCACGAATCAACGACGAGTAATGAGCCCCTGCCGCGCCACCCGCACCAGCTGACTGAGCGCTTCTGGCAACTCCTCCGCCGAAGGCGCCTGGATCACGGCCATGTCAAAGCTGTCGGACGAGAAACGGGCGAGCGACTCGCCTTCGCGGACGAACTGAATGAGGAAGTTGCGCGGGCGACCCCAGCGCTGGGGCCAACCTTCGAGATAACGCAGGAGTGTCGGCTGGTGGGAACCGCCGAGCAGTATTCGGGGATTGCGCAATACCAGCCCAGTGGTGATCGGGGCTAGTCGGAGCAGCGGTTGGGGACAGGTCATGGTGTCATGTCTCCGCCTCATTGGATCCCGCTGGGCAGCGGTGAGAGGCGACACCGAACCAGCGCTTTAGCGGTATTTCGAAGCCTCTGAAGACTTCCGCGCCCCGCAAGTAGCTGACTAAATCGGCGCATGGGGCGACATCCTAGAGAAGCCCGCGCAATACTGTCAAGGCGACCACTTCGCCCTGCGAGACGCCCATGAGCACCCCGCCGCTGCGCCTGTTCTTCGCTATTCCCTGCTGCCCGCAACTGGCCCGCGACATCAGCGATTGGCGCGCCCGGAATCCCATCGATGGCAAGTCCGTGGCGCCCGAGAACCTGCACATGACCCTTGCCTTCCTCGGCTCGCAACCCCGAGGCCAGGTGGCGTCACTGGAGGCATTGGCCGCGAGTCTGACGCCCACGGCGTTCACCCTGCAGCTGGATCGCCTGGCGCGCTGGAAGAACGGCTTGCTGTACCTGGCACCGAGCAGGACGCCAATCGCCCTGACCGACCTGGAGCACAGTCTGCGTGAAACATTGCTGAGTGCAGGCTTCAACCTGGAGACACGCCCGTTCAAACCCCATCTGACCCTGGCCCGCCACTGCCCGAGACTGCCCTCCGCACCCACCCCAACCTTCGATTGGCCGGCCACCGAATTCACCCTCTATGCCTCGGAAAACAGCGCCAGGGGCACCCGCTATCACGCCATCGGACAATGGCCGTTGCGGCCTCCGACCCCAGCCTGACGTTTCGCCCCGTAACAGGAAACTGGCCGACATCATTGGGTGAACGGATGTAAACATCTGCAAAAACCCCAATCCAGAGCACTTATCCGCATCTCGCGCCCACTGGCATGGTTTCTGCCATCCGCCCTGTTCGAAGTGCACGCCCAGGATGGGCGTGGCCACGCCACGGAATGCAGTCCGGCCCTCCCACGAACAACAGTCGAGAGCACACATGAAGAAGAACAAGACCCTGCTCGCCCTATGCCTTGCCGCTGGTCTCGCCGCCTCCGGACAGGCCCAGGCCCTCTGGTTCGGCTCCAGCGGTTATACCCAGACCCGCTACCCGATCGTCCTCACCCACGGCATGCTCGGATTCGACAGCATCCTCGGCGTCGACTACTGGTACGGCGTTCCCTCCGCACTGCGCCGCGACGGCGCCCGCGTCTACGTCACCGAAGTCAGCCAGCTGAACACCACCGAAGCACGCGGCGAAGAGCTGCTCGAGCAGGTAGAAGAAATCGTCGCTATCAGCGGCAGCCCCAAAGTCAACCTGATCGGTCACAGCCATGGCGGCCCGACCATTCGCTACGTGGCTGCCGCACGCCCTGACCTGGTCGCCTCCGCCACGAGCGTCGGCGCGCCACACAAGGGTTCGGCCACCGCCGACTTCATCCGCAACGTGCCGCCAGGCTCTGCCGGCGAAGCATTGCTGGCCGGCATCGTCAACGGACTGGGTGCGCTGATCAACTTCCTCTCCGGCAGCAGCAGCGACCTCCAGCAGAACGCCCTCGGCGCGCTGGCGTCACTCAACAGCCAAGGTGCAGCCGCCTTCAACGCACGATTCCCGCAGGGCCTGCCCGCCACGACCTGTGGCGAAGGTGCCTACCAGGTCAATGGCGTGCGCTACTACTCCTGGAGTGGAACCAGCCCGTTGACCAACGTTCTGGATGTCAGTGATGCCTTGCTCGGTGCCAGTTCCCTGACCTTCAACGGCGAAGCCAACGACGGCCTCGTGGGACGCTGCAGCTCGCACCTGGGCAAAGTCATCCGCGACAACTACCGGATGAACCACCTGGACGAGGTCAACCAGACGCTTGGGCTGACCAGCCTGTTCGAAACCGATCCGGTCACCGTCTATCGTCAACAGGCCAACCGGCTGAAGAACGACGGGCTCTGAGCCCATTCCGCGGGGTCTTCGGGCCCCGCACTTGCCCAGCCTGCCGAGAGCCCCAGTGAAAAAATTCCTCCTGCTGCTTCCCATCGCCTTTGCCGGCGCCTTGGCCATCCTGCTGCAATGGGGCGGCAATCCGGCCCCAGCGGCCTTCAGCGTCACCCCGCCACGCAAAACTGCCACCACACCAACCACACTGGCGGTGGCACCCACCACCGTCCTCGCTCCAGACAGTCCCCCTATGGCGGTGCCCAGCAAGAAAGCCATGCCTGCGTCGCTGGCCGGAACAGGCGTGGATGGCCGCTTCCATGTCGATGCCGCAGGCAACCTGCTCGTCACTGAGGACATCCGGCGCATCTTCGATTACTTCCTCAGCACCCAGGGAGAAGAGCCCCTGAGCGGCAGCATCCAGCGCCTGCGGGGTCATATCACCGAGCAACTGGACGCACCGGCCGAGAGCCAGGCACTGGCATTGCTCGACCAGTACCTCGATTACAAGCGCCAACTGGTGCAACTGGAGCGCGAACTGCCGCTGCTCGCCGACCTCACGGCCCTGCGTCAGCGGGAAGCGGCGGTACAGGCACTGCGGGCAAGGATCTTCAGCGCTGATGCTCATCAGGCATTCTTCGCCAACGAAGAAGCCTACAACGGCTTTACGCTGCAGCGCCTGGCCATTCAGCGGGATACCGCCCTGGACCCTGCGGGCAAGGCTGCGGCCATTGACCAATTGCGCAGCACTCTGCCCGAGGCACTGCAGGCCATGGCTGCCAGCCAGCTCCAGGCGGAACTCCGCGCCCAGGTGGGTGCGCTTCAGGCCGCAGGCGGCAGCCCCGAGCAGGTTCGCCAACTGCGCCAGCAATTGGTCGGCGCCGAGGCCACGGCCAGGCTGGAAACCCTGGATCAACAGCGTCTGCAATGGCAGCAGCGATTGCAGGCCTACCTGAAGGAAAAAACGCGTATCGAGGCCAGCGAGGGCCTCAGTGCGGGCGATAAGGCTGCGGCCATCAGCCGCCTGGAAGAAGAAGGATTCAATCCGCAGGAGCGTTTGCGCCTCCAGGCCGCGGTCGAACTGGCGGCGGCACGGAAAAAGCAGCCCTGAAACGCAGAGAGGCCCGCCGAAGCGGGCCTCTTTCATTACCTGGTTCAGTTGGCCAGGTTGCGATCCAGGGACATCTTGCCGGCACCTTCGATCAGCAGGGTACCGCTGATCAGGGCGAGGATCATGGCGTATTCGAAACCACCGTTGGTGATGAAGAAGCCGCTGGCCCAGTGCACGCTGAACACGGCCACCACCATCGCGACGACCAGTGCGGCTGCGGCCGGACGCACCAGCAAGCCGATCACGAGGGCCAGGCCACCGAAGAACTCCGCACTTCCAGCCATCAGGGCCATGAGGTAGCCGGGAGTCAGGCCGATGCTTTCCATCCACTGCCCGGTACCCGCCAGGCCATAACCGCCAAACATGCCAAAGAGCTTCTGTGCGCCATGAGCCATGAAGGTCAGACCGGTAATGATCCGCAGCAAGGTGATGCCATAACCGGCGTTGGTGGCGAGGATGGGTTTGATCGGGTTGCTCATCGAGGTGTTCCTTGTGTTGTGGGAGTCGATGAACACAAGCTTAGTAGAATTATTTGATATTAAAATCGCAAATTTCTCAGCGCAATAATCGATTAATTCGATTATTTACGCGTCTTACCGGCCTTTTTCGAAGGCTCCAGTAGATAACGCTCGCGGTCGTACGCCAGGTAGTACTTGTTCACGCTGTTGACGTAGTTCACGACACCCATACCCGCTTGCTCACCGGCGATGCGCTCCACCTGGAAGAACCACTGGTTCGAGTTCAGACCACGGCGCCTGGCCTCTGCACGCATCGCCTGGACCCGCTGCGGACCAAGGTTGTAGGCAGCGAGGACAAAGGCCATTCGCTCGCGCTCGTCGAGTTGGGCGCTGGCGAAGAAGTTACGGCGCAGCATGGCCAGATACTTGGCCGACGCCTGCACATTGTTATCGAGCTTCTGGATATTCCCCACACCGACGCTGCGCGCCGCGCCAGGGGTTATCTGCATGAGCCCGGTGGCGCCGCTGGCGCCCTTGGCGGAGGGGTTAAGGCTGGACTCCTTATAGGCAAGCGCGGCCAGGCTGAGCCAATCGAAGTCATGCTGGTCCGCGTAGCGCTGCAACACCGGGCGCACCCGTTCAAGGCGTTGGCGTTCGTTACGCGCCAGGGGGTTATGCACCCTGTACACGCGCCGATACACGCGCTGGAAAGCCGCATCCTGGTCATCCGGCGCCCGGTACTCGGCCAGGAATCGGTTGACACTGGCTCGCAGTGTCGGAGCATCCCGGCGGACGAACCAGGTCATGTCTCCCTGTCGGTCCAGCACCAGGTGCCTGTCGAGGCGCAGCTTGGGCATCACCTTGGCCCACCGCTCGGCGATCGGTTGCTCCACCGCGGTCAGCGGAAAAATGCCGGCCTGGACCATCTCCAGCACATCCTCCACCGCCAGGGTCGGATCGACCCACTCAACAACGATGGGCGCCAGATTACGCCTGGCAAGCGTCTCGTTCACCTGGCGCAACGCCTCGCCCGCGGCACTGCCCACGGGCAGCGCGATGCTACGGCCGGACAACTGCTCCAGGCGCTGATAACGGCGCTGTCCCTGGCGGCTGACCAGCACCAGCGGCACATCCTTGCGCAGTGGCGCACTGGCACTGACATTGGCGCCAACTCCCTGGTTGATCAGTTCTCCCGGTGCCACCAGATCGCCCTCGCCTCGCTGTAGCGCAGCAAGCAACTGGTCCTTGGACCTGGGCAAGATCTTCAGCTTGATTTCACGCCCGTCGCGGGCGTTGCGGTTGAGAAACTGCTCGAAAGCACGGATGCGGTGGTATTCGATGCCGACCGATTCGCCCTTGACCTCACCGGAGCTGTTGCGGCTCTGGTTCACCAACACTTTGAGCACGCCGGTGCGGCGGATCTGTGCCAGGTCCCGTGCTTCGGCCGGCTGCTGCCAGACTTCCGGCGGCCCTGCCAGGCGCGCGCTCGCCGGATAGGGCAGCAGCGCCAGCAAGCAGAGCAGGAACAGCAGCGGTCGCGTCATCGATTCTCCAGGGACTGGGCGGGGTGTCAGCGCGCGCCCGAACGTGTAGAGCTGCTGCGCCGCGAATCCTTGGCTGGCGAGCGAGGGGCGCGGAGAGTGTCACAGCTTCGCGCTCGATGCCAGTCAAAGCGTGGTATCGACTTCAACATATGCCGCCAAGTTCCTGTAAAGATTGGTTTTTTTAGAATTATTTCGAGCTTTGTTATGCTGCCTGCTCCAACCTGAGGTAGCACCATGCAACTCATCGACATCGGCGTCAATCTGACCCACCCCAGCCTCGCCCGCGACGTCCGGGCCCTGCTGGAGCGCGCCCGGGAAGCCGGCGTCTGTCAACTGGTGCTGACCGGCACCAGCCTCGAAGATAGCGAGAAGGCCCTGCTGGCCGCCGAGCAACTGGATGAAAGCGGCCTGCGCTTGTTCAGTACCGCCGGTGTGCATCCCCACGAAGCGAGTGACTGGAACAGCGATAGCCAACGGCAACTTCGCGCGCTGCTGGGTGAAGCGCGGGTACGTGCAGTCGGCGAATGCGGCCTGGACTTCAACCGCGATTTCTCACCACGTCCGCAGCAGGAGAAAGCCCTGGAAGAGCAATTGGCCCTGGCCGTCGAACTGGGCAAGCCGGTGTTCCTCCACGAACGCGACGCCGACGAACGCCTGCTGGCCATCGTGCGGGAGTTCCGCGACCGGTTGACCGCCGCCGTGGTGCATTGCTTCACCGGCGAGAAGCGCGCCCTCTACGGCTACCTCGACCTCGACCTGCACATCGGCATTACCGGCTGGATCTGCGACGAACGCCGTGGCACTCACCTGCACCCCCTGGTGCGCGACATTCCCCGTGGCCGCCTGATGCTCGAAAGCGACGCTCCTTACCTGCTGCCTCGCTCCCTGCGACCCAAGCCCAAGCACGGCCACAACGAACCGGCCTTCCTCACCGAAGTGCTGCGAGAGGTCGCCCTGCACCGTGGCGAAAGCCCGGAAGAACTCGCCCTTCACACCACCGCATGCGCGCGCGCTTTCTTCGGGCTGCCGGCCACCGACTGAGCGACTCGACCCCGTTTCCTGTTGATTCGGATCAACTCCGGTAGGAAATTTCTGTCGGAAAATACTGGCACCTTGCCAACACCGTCCGAGTCATAAGAAGAACATCATGGGTACCTGGATTCGCGATATTTCCCTGAAGTACAAGTTCTGGGCCGTCAACGCGGTCGCCTTCTTCACCACCCTGCTGTTGGTCTTGCACGCGCTCTTCCTGGAGCAGCAGGGTCGTGCCGAAGATGCCCGTGCCGCCGCCGCGACCCAAGCGCAGTTGCTCAAGTCCTGGCCCGCCGACCAGCCCCTTCCCGCTTTGCCCCGGATCATCACATTCAACCCTGGCAGCGCTCCCCAATTGCCCGGCGGCCACGCCCTGGCCAGGGCCAATGGCTGGGTGGCACTGAAGCACGACAACCTGCTCGGCAGTGATCCCACCACAGGCGCCCTGGTGTTCGACCGCCCCGACGGCCAACGTGTCGCGGTGCTGGCCAGCAGCCCGAGCCTGATCCAGCTGTTTGGTGATCGCGCTATCGAGTATGCGATTTCTGTGTTCCTGCTGATGGTCGCCTTGCTGGCGGCATCGCAGCTGTTGATCCGATTCCTGCTCAGCCACCTGAACACCCTCAAGGACGTGATGCTCGACGTCGAGCGCAGCGGCGACCTCTCTGCCCGCGTGCCGCTCGACAGTCGTGACGAGGTAGGCCAGATGGCCAGCGCCTTCAACGCCATGCAGGCGGGCTACGAACGCGTGGTCAGCACCGTGGCCCAGGCCGTCGCCCGCCTTGACGAGGGGGCCGCACGTCTGGCCAACAGCATGGGTGAGGTCCGTCAGGGGATGCTCGGCCAGCAGAGCGAAACCGATCAGGCGGCCACCGCCATCAACGAGATGTCCGCCACCGTCCACCACATCGCCCAGCATGCCGCGGACACCCGCGACCAGTCGCAAAATGCCGACCAGTTGGCCGGTGCCGGGCAGTTGGTGGTGGAACGCGTCGAGTACTCCATCGCCGGGCTTTCTTCCGGCGTACAGCAGACCGCCGAAACCATCCAGCGCCTCGCCGAGGACAGCCAGAAGATCAGCGGCGTGGTCAACGTCATCCACGGCATCGCCGAGCAGACCAACCTGCTGGCACTGAACGCAGCCATCGAGGCCGCTCGCGCCGGGGAAATGGGCCGTGGCTTCGCCGTGGTGGCGGACGAGGTTCGCAACCTGGCCAAGCGCGTACAGGACTCCACTGACGAGATCACCAGCATGATCAGCACGCTCCAGGCCGGTACGCGCGACGCGGTGGAGTTCATGCGAGAAAGCTCGATCAAGGCCGATGATTGCGTGCAGGCCGCCCATGAAGCCGGTGCGGCCCTGGCGGCCATCACTGGCGCGGTAGCGCAGATGCGCCAGAGCAACACGCAGATCGCCGTGGCGGCCGAGCAACAGAGCCAGGTGGCCGAAGAAATGACCCGCGCGGTGGTGGGTATTCGCGACGTCACCGAACTCACCGTCAGCCAGACCGTGGAATCCGCCGCCACCAGCAATGAGCTGGCGGGGCTGGCCAGCGAGCTATCCCAGGCTATACGCCGGCTCAAACTGCGCGCCTGACGACCCGCAGCGGCCTATCTGCTCCATAGGAAGAAGGCATTCGCCGGCTCGCAAGGGCCGGACTATGCTGCCGACATTCCCTCAAGGAGCCGGTCATGGGCAAACGACTTCCCAATCTGCATGCGTGGCAATGGCGGACCTACGCCGACAACCACCAGCATCCTGCCAACCTGATCCTGCATGTGATTGCCGTGCCGTTGTTCATCGTCGCGGCGATCACCCTGGTCTATGGTTTGTTCAGCTTCAGCTTCCGGCCATTCGTGCTGGGGATCATCGGCATCATTGCCTCCCTGGCCCTGCAGGGGCGCGGGCACAAGCTCGAAGGGGTGCAACCAGAGCCCTTCAGCGACCGCAAGGACGCCATAGGCCGGCTGCTGGTGGAGCAGTTCGTCACCTTTCCGCGCTTCCTGCTCAGTGGCCAGTGGTGGCGCAACTGGCGCAAGAAGCGCTGAAACCGGAGCATGGTAGTTCGTTGGATCGGTGGAGCTAGCGATTCCCGTCTATCAGTACTGATGGGTATCGCTTCGCTCAACGCCATCCTATGGATACCGGATGACGGCAGTTCCAGCCAAGGCGTTCGTGCCATGGCCGGGTGCTCAGCTGAACACCACCACTGTCTGCCGACTCATGGCCACCAGTTCGCCGTCCGGCGCCCACAAGGCCGCCGCAGCGTGGCCGTAACCATCGCGGGCATGTTCGATGCGCGCGCGGTATTTGCACCAGTCGTGGGTATCCAGCTTCGGTAGTGGCTGCACGAATTCGATGGTCCAGGTCAGAGTGCTGCCCGGTGCGGGCTCCGGCAGGTGCGGCACGGTAGCCGGCGGCCAGGCATCCACCAGGGCCAGCAGGTGGGCCTCAGCAATCGGTTCACGCGCCACGTCTCCACGGAAACGCACCCAGCCACCCATGTCACGCTCGCGACTGTTGGAGAATGGCATGCCGCCAATGGACCAGCGCATGGCCAGATTGCGGGTGAACTCCGGGGTAACGCCCGGGATGAAGGGCAGTTCGAAGCAGTCGGCAGCCGGTTTCATCTCGGGAGCGGGTTCAGCATCCATGTGCACCACCGACTGGCGCGACCCACCGAAACTGCCTTGCACCAGCGCTACGACCTGCCCCTTCTGCACCACGCGGCAGAACACCTGGCTCACCGCTTTCCCCTCGCGCAACAACTCGGCCTCGAAACTGGCCGGTACTTCGGGCTCCAGGGGACCGACAAAGGTGGTGGCCAGGGAACGCACCGGGCGGCCCGGCTCGACCTTCGCCTGCATGGCGTCGAAGGCCAGTGCAGCGACCACGCCACCGAAAACCGCCCGCCCCTGCCCCCAGGTCGCAGGCACTACCACGCGGCTCGGATTGCTGCGAGCCGCCTGGATCAATTCGGAAAAGTTCATCAGAAATCCCTGTAGTGAAACGCCCAAGCGGCGATCTTAGGGCATTGCCTCTCCGGCTCGAAAGCCGCGCCGCAAGGCAGCCACGCCAACACCAAGGGGAGATCGGCCAAGGTCGGGTCAGACGAGGCGCCGCAAGAGCTTTTCCAGCACCCGGTCCGAGCGAACTTCCGCCGCATGCAGCGCCAATTGCCAGGCGCGAATTCGCGGTCGCAGGTCCGGCTCCTGCTCCGCACGGGCCAGCCACTGGACATGGTCGTGCCACTTGCCCAGCGCGGACTGCGCCCCCACCAGCAGACGCCGGGCCTTGGGAGATAGCTCGACGACTCCCGGGTAAGCGTCCAACCCATAGCGCAGGCGCTTGATCAGCAGACGCAGGCGATGCCGATCATGCGAGGGGTCGCGCAGCCCGTCTTCGAGCCGGCGCCGACACTTGGCAAGGAACTTTTCGATTGCCTTGCGCCCGCCCTTCAGCAGCCCTTCGCGATCACACACCCGCATCAGATGCGGCCAGGCGTCGAGCACCTGAAACAAGCGCGACAGTTCCGGCGCCAGGAGGAACTGCGCATAGCCCGTGCGCCGCGCTTGCTCGCGATCCTGCGTCAGTCGGTCCAGGCCGTGACTGCGTAATTCGACGATCAATACTTCCAGGTCCCGCAGCGGGCCGCTCAGCGCTGCCACGTCAGCCGCAGCCTGACTAAGCACATCCGCTGCGGGCAGCCCACGAAACGGACGCAGCAAGCTGCGCAGGCGCCTGGTCGCTACTCGCAGGTCGTGCAGGGCCTCGTCATCCGTCCGGGCTGCCAGGCGTTCGACGCAGGCGTTCAGACGAATCTCAAGACCAATCACCTGAGCAATCAGATCGTCCAGCGAACTGGCCATGTTCAGTCTCTCCAGATATCAGGCCCATACACGGGCGCGGCACTATTGAGCATGGATCATCCGCGCACTCCCCGCAGGCGCCAGGGCAACCCCTTACGTAGGGCACGCAGGGGCCTGGCCGAGTCGAGCCCCTGGCGACTGCCATAGCGGCTGGCTTCGAAGGCCGCAAGGAAAGCCCGGATTAACGCCGCCTGCCGGGGCAGCTCGCGAGTCGCACGCTCAGCGAAGGCCCGCGGTCCTTCCCCCTTGCCGCGCACCACGCCATGGCGCGCCAGGAGCCGCTCGAAAACCTGGAACTGGCGCAATTGCGGGTCGCGCTCTCGCCGCCAGGGGGCAAATAGAAACAGTGCCAGTACCGCCATCAGCACCGCGCCGGCCCCCACCAGGCCAACGCCAAGGGCACGCCCGTCCAGGCTGCCGAACCAGCGCCGCACCAGTTCGACCTGGGCTTCGCCCTGATAACCCAGCACCCAGCGCTGCCAGCCGTAATTGAGATTGTCCCAGGCGAGCCGAACCTGGTTCAGCCAGGCCAACTGTCGATAGCGCAAGGGCGACAGGGGTGAGCCCTCGAGGAAGCTCTGTTCCCCCGCCACGGCCTCTTCCAGGCCCCGCTCGATGCGGTTCGGCGCCACCTGGAAGGTCGGGTCGACACTGATCCAGCCACGCCCCGGTAACCAGTACTCCACCCAGGCATGGGCATCGAACTGATGCACCAACACGTAGTTGCCGGCCGGATTGAGCTCGCCTCCCTGGTATCCGGCCACCACCCGCGCGGGAATGCCGGCGGCGCGCAAGACGAAGGTCATGGCGCCTGCGTAGTGGGCGCAGAACCCCCGACGGGTATCGAACAAGAACCCATCGATATTGTCCGCCCCCAGCGGCGGCGGTTTGAGCGTGTAGACATAGGGTTCGCGGTGAAAATGCGCCAGCAGCGCATCCACCAGTTCCTGCGGATCGGTGTGCTGCCGCTTGAGTTCATTCGCCCAGGACCGCGTGCGCGGCTCGCCTTCGGGCGGCAACTGCAGGGCCCGGGTCAATGTTCCGGGATTACCCTCGGGCTCGCGCACCGCCTGAGGCCAGGAAGTGACCTGGTAGAGCAGCGAGCGGTCCACCGGCCGACGCCGTTCCAGACGGAAGTCGGCCGTGGCCCGCACGCCCTCCTCGCTCGTCTCGGCGACATCCAGGCCAAACAGCCAGGGCCGGCCACTGGCTTGCATGACGATGCTGTAGCGCAGCGCTTCACCTTCCTTGCGCCAGTCGGCAGCCGGTGCATGCTGGGCACCCAGGGACTGGGACCAGCGACGCCCATCGAAGCGCTCGAGGGTCAGCGCGCGCCAGTAGAGCTGACTCATCGGCGGCACCGGCCCCTCGAAACTGGCGCGGAAGGCCAGATCGCCGGAGCGGCTGAGTTCTGCGATGTCGGCCGGACTCATGGCATCCGACAAACCCGTGACACCCTTGTCGTTCGGCAGCGGCAGTGACCAGAGCGGCCCCAGCCGCGGAAAGAACAGGAACAGCAGCAGCATCAGTGGCACCGCTTGCAGCAGCAGGCTGCCGGCGGCTTTCAGCGGCACCAGCGGGCGCTCGGCGAAGCGGCTCTGCTGCAGCCCCACCAGGGCGGCCAGCAAGGCACAGAGGGGCAAGAGGCTGTAGAGGGCGGCGAGCATGCCGTCGTTGAACAGGTAGGCAGTAACCTGGGTGAAGAAGCCGAGCAGGATCAGCACCAGGGCGTCGCGCTGGCTGCGCAACTCCAACAACTTGAGGATGAACACCGCCACCAGCAGCACGACGGCCGCCTCCAGCCCCACCAGGGTGCCCCGTGAGAGGAACACGCCCAGGGCCATGGCCAGGATCAGCGCGGCCTTGACCACGCCACTGGGGTACTGCGCACGCATGCGGAAGATCTGGATGCGCCAACCGGCGCAGCCCAGCCACATGGCGATGATCCACAGCGGCAGGTAAGGCAAGTGCGGCAGGATCACCAGCACCTGGGCGACCAGCAGCCAGGTGAGGCTGATGCGGGTGATCGGCAGGCCGGTCTTCATTGCTGCCCCCCGAACAGCGCCAGGGCGCGCAAGCAGGCCTCTCGATGGACCTCACCGGTGTCCGGCGCCAGCTCCTGCCCCCCCAGGCGCAAGCCGAAGGGCTGGCCGCGTGCCGAGAATTGCAACACCCAATGGCAGAGCAGCCCCAGGCGCTGTTCCAGGCCGCCGTCCAGCGGCTCCAGGTCGAGCCAGAGATCACGCCCGGCCAACGCGGCGAAGTCCTTCACGAACAAACCCTGCCCCCGCGAATAGGCCTTCCAGTGCAGACGTCGGCGCGAGTCGCCCGGCTGGTAGGCACGCAGCCCCTGGTAGTCGTCCGCGCCGGCGCCGAGCACATGCTGGCCATCGTCGCCGTCCTCGTCGCCGTGGCCGGGTATCAGCGGCAGATCGCCCACCAGTGGGCGTGGGTAAACCAATAGTGCCTGATCCAGGTCCACCCAGCTCCAGGCCACCAGCAGCCCGAGGGGATAGCGGCTTTCGACGCGCAAGCGCCTGGGCCGCAGCCAGCCGCGGCGCTCGGTCGGCAGGTGCAGCTCCACCCCACAAGCGCCGTCAGCCACTACGTCCTGCACCTGCAGGGGCAAGGGCGGCCAGCCGAGGGCAATGGCCTGGTGTTCGCGACCGCCACTTTCCAGGGTGACGTGAAAATGCGCCTGCTCGCCGAGAAACACCGGCGCACCACCCGCGGCCTTGAGGTTCAGCCCCGACAGGTTGCGAAAGGTGTGCAAGATGGCCACCAGGAACACCGATAGCAGCAGGAAGGTCAGCGCGTAGGCCAGGCTGTTCTGGTAGTTGATCGCCACCAGCAGCATGGGCACCAGGGCCAACCCGAAGGCGGCGCCGGCGCGGGTGGGCAGGATGAAGATCCGTCGCTGATCGAGACGTACCTGACTGGCCGGCGGGATACGCCGGGCCAACCAGCGAGCGACCTGGATTTCCAGCATCAGAGCGCCGGCACTTCGCGCAGCAGCCACTGCACCAGTGCGCCACCACCATGGCCGGAGGGATCGGCACGCTCACGCAGGCGGTGGCCGACCACCGAGGGCAGCACAGCCTGGACATCTTCCGGAATCACGTAGTCGCGCCCCGCCAGCAGCGCCCAGGCACGCGCCGCCGACAGCAGCGCCAGGCTGGCACGTGGTGAAAGGCCCCAGGCGAACTGCGGCTGGCTGCGCGTGGCGTCCACCAGGCGCAATACGTAATCCACCAGTGCGTCGCGCGCCACCACCTTGGGTACTTCCGCCTGGATCAACCCCAGTTCGGCATGTGTGAAGACGGGTTCCAGACGCGGTAACAGCGCGCGACGCGCCTCGCCCTGCAGCAGGGCCTTTTCTGCGGCTCTGGCCGGATAGCCGAGGGAGAGGCGCATGAGGAAGCGATCCAGTTGCGATTCCGGCAGGGCGAAAGTGCCGCCCTGGCTCACCGGGTTCTGGGTGGCAATGACGAAAAAAGGCTCCGGCAGCGGGCGGGTCGCGCCTTCGATGGTCACCTGCCCTTCCTCCATCGCTTCCAGCAAGGCGCTCTGGCTCTTTGGGGTAGCCCGGTTGATCTCGTCTGCCAGCACCAGCTCGGCGAACACCGGGCCGGGATGGAAGACGAACTGGCTGCTGTCCTTGTCGAACACCGAGGTGCCCAGGATGTCGCCGGGCAGAAGGTCCGACGTGAACTGGATGCGCTGAAAGCTCAGCCCCAGCACCTTGGCCAGGGCATGGCCCAGGGTGGTCTTGCCCATGCCGGGCAGGTCTTCGATCAAAAGGTGCCCGCGGGCCAGGAGGCAGGTCAGGGCCAGGCGCACCTGCGCTTCCTTGCCCAGCAGTACCTGGTTGACCGCGTGCAGACAGGCGTCCAGTTTTGTTCGCATTCATCGCTCCCTGTGTAATGCGACGATGCTACTGGCAGGCCGGACAATGGCAAAGCGGCCGGCAAACTTTACTCATGAAACTGTGCGCCAGCTCGCTGTGCCCGCCTCCGCATGGAGGTCACCGGAAAGGAAAGCCGCGCCTTCGCTGAACAGGTGCGGGTAAACACTGGCCAGGTGGTCGAAGAACAGCGCCTCCGGCAGGTCGTCGAACTGACCATGGTCCGCCAGGTATTCCATGTAGCGCTCGCCATGGCGATTGAACGGGTGGAAGACACTGTCGTGACGGCCATCGAACTCCAGCGGCGGAACGTCGAAGAGGCGGCACAGCGCCAAGTTGAACGCCGGCGTGGCCTTCACCCAGCGGCCATCGAGGTACAGCTCGGTGTAACCGTGCATGGCAAACACTTCGCTGCGCAGCAATTCCAACAGCCTGGGCGTGGCGAGGTGGTTGCGCACGTCGGCCAGCCCGATGCGCGCGGGAATGCCGCAATGCCGGGCGCAGGCGGCGAGAAGGATAGCCTTGGGCACGCAATAGGACTCCCCGACAGCCAGCGCGTGGCTGGCCTTGAGTGTCTCGGGTACCCGGCTGAATACGTAGGGGTTGTAACGGATCTCGTCACGCACCGCGCGGTACAGGCTGACAGCCTGATCAATAGGATCGGCGCTCGCGCCGCGGTGCCTTTCGGCGAACTCGACCACCAGGGGGTGGTCACTATCAACGAAGCGGCCGGGTTCCAGGTAGCACTGCATGGGGGTTGCTCCTCAGGGCATCGGCCCAGTCTATAGAGGGCATTCCCGGCGGGGAAACGACGATCCGGCCAAGCTCGCCGTTCCTGTCGCCATGGTTCCGGATGGCGACTAAGCTCGTGACAGCCCCGCGCCGCCATCAAGGAGGATCGACCATGCTGTTGTTCTGGTTACTCGCTCTGATCCTGGGCGATGCCTATCTTGCCCACCGCCGCACCGCTCCCCTGCCCGCCCTGGCCCTGGTGGCCGGCTTCCTGCTGGCGATGGGGCTGTTCAGCCGCGCTCCGGGCTGGCTGCTGCTTCTGCTCTGGCTGCCATGGCTGGGCGTCGCCCTGCCCCTGGCGCTGCCGGAATTGCGCCGCAAATGGCTCAGCGCGCCATTGTTCGCCTGGTTCCAGCAGGTACTGCCGCCCATGTCCGAGACCGAGCGCAACGCCATTGAAGCCGGCACCGTCTGGTGGGATGGCGAACTGTTCAGCGGCCGCCCGGACTGGCACAAGCTCCTGGACGCCCAGCGCCCGCAGCTGACGGAAGCAGAACAGGCCTTCCTCGACGGCCCCACCGAAGAGCTCTGCGCCATGGTCAGCGACTGGGAGATCGGCCAGCAGCTGGACCTGCCAGCCGAGGCCTGGGAACACATCAAACGGCATGGCTTCTTCGCCCTGATCATCCCCAAGGAGTACGGCGGCAAGGGCTTCTCCGCCCTCGCCCACTCCCAGGTGGCAATGAAGCTGGCCACCCGTAGCGCCGACCTCGCGTCCACCGTGATGGTGCCAAACTCCCTCGGCCCCGCCGAACTACTGCTGCACTACGGCACCGACCAGCAGCGCCAGCACTACCTGCCGCGCCTGGCCAGCGGCGAGGACATCCCCTGCTTCGCCCTGACCGGCCCGCTGGCCGGCTCCGACGCCGGCGCCATGCCCGATGTCGGCATCGTCTGCCGGGGCCAGTGGCAGGGCCAGGAAGTCCTGGGCCTGCGCCTGACCTGGGAAAAGCGCTACATCACCCTCGGCCCGGTGGCCACCCTCCTCGGCCTGGCCTTCAAGGCCCATGACCCGGACCACCTGCTGGGCGAGGAAGAAGACCTCGGCATCAGCCTGGCCCTGGTGCCCACCGACACCCCCGGCGTGACGATAGGCCGGCGCCACCTGCCCCTGGGCGCCGCCTTCATGAACGGTCCCAACTCCGGCAAGGACGTGTTCGTGCCCCTGGACTTCGTCATCGGTGGCCAGGCCAAGCTCGGCAAAGGCTGGATGATGCTGATGAACTGCCTTTCCGTGGGCCGCTCCATTTCCCTGCCGGCGGCGGCTACGGGCATGGCCAAGTTCACCAGCCTGGTCAGCGGCCAGTACTGCCGCGTCCGCGAACAGTTCAATGTGCCCCTGGCCGCCTTCGAAGGCATCCAGGAAGCCCTGGCGCGCATCGCCGGCAACGCCTGGCTGATGGACAGCGCGCGCATCCTCACCGCCAGCGCCGTGGACCTCGGCGAGAAACCCTCCGTGCTTTCGGCCATTCTCAAGTACCACCTCACCGAGCGTGGCCGCGAATGCATCGGCCACGCCATGGACGTGCACGGCGGCAAGGGCATCATCCTCGGCCCCAACAACTACCTGGGTCGCGCCTGGCAGGGGGCGCCCATCCCGATCACGGTGGAAGGCGCCAATATCCTCTCGCGCAATCTGATGATCTTTGGCCAGGGCGCCATTCGCAGCCATCCCTTCGTGCTCGACGAAATGGCCCTGGCGGGCCGCGACGACCGCGAACAGGCGTTGGCAGAGTTCGACCAGCTGCTGCTGAGCCATATCGGCTTCGCCGTGGGCAATGCCGCCAGCAGCCTGCTGCTCGGCCTCAGCCTCGGGCGCATCGGCGATGTCCCCGGCGACAACCTCTGCCGCCCCTACTTCCGCGCCCTCAACCGCCTGGCTGCGAGCTTTGCCCTGCTGGCCGACAGCAGCATGCTGCTGCTCGGCGGCGAGCTGAAACGCCGCGAACGCCTGTCCGCACGCCTGGGCGACGCCTTGAGCTACCTCTACCTGGCTTCGGCCGCCCTCAAGCGCTACCACGACCGCGACTACCCCGAGCACCTGCAGCCACTGCTGCGCTGGGCCCTGGAAGAGAGCCTGGGCAAGGCCGAGCAGGCCCTGGACGGGCTGCTCGATAACTTCCCCAATGCCCTGATGAGCGGCCTGCTGCGGGTGCTGGTGTTCCCGCTCGGCCGACGCCACCCCGGCCCCTCGGATCGGTTGGATGCCGAAGTGGCCGGGGTGATCGGCCGCGACCGTGGCGACCCGGCCCTGGAAGAGCTGCTCGCCGGCTGCTATCGACCTCAGTCCGCCACCGACCCGGTAGGCGCATTGCAGCAGGCCATCGACCTGTCGAACGCCAGCCAGGCCGCGCGGAAGAAACTGCAGCAAGCCCTCAAGTCCGGCGTACTCAAACCGGCGCCGGGCGAGAGCGAAATAACCGCCGCACTGGCCGCCGGCCTGCTGGATGACGGCGAAGCGCAACAGCTGCAAGCGGCCGAAACGGCGCGCCGGCAGGTGATAGATGTAGACGATTTCGCCAAGGAGGACCTTGCGCTCAGCCCCGGCAAGACCCGCTGAGCCCGCAGGCAGGACAGCGGGCGCGGAGGACTTTATACTCCCGCGCCCGATCAAGCTTCAGGAAATCCGCCATGGCCAATCCCTACCTCGACCATCACCTCGCTCTGCTCGCCCACCTGCGCAGCATCCTGGTCGCCTTGGGCGAGGCCGAACAGGTTCCCGAGGAGAACCACGCGCTCTTCGTCGAACGTTTCGACGAACTGATGAGTGAACTGCCGCGCGACCCGGAAGGCAGCCTGTACATGGGCCAGGACCTGATCAGCCAGGTCTTCCATCGCTACCCGCAGATCGCCCACCTGGTGCCGCGCGACCTGCTCTGGTTCTTCGGCGGCGATTGCCTGCACTTCATGCCCGACGAGGAAATCGACCTGTTCCAGCGCCTCGACGAGCGTCGCTATGAGGCGGAGCAGAACGATGAGCCCTTCGATTGGAACCAGGAGAAGCAGTTGCTGGCCCTGACGAACAATGGCAGCAAGCACTGAGTCCCCATCCGGGGCGGCACCTCCCTGCCGCCCCGCCTCCTTTCCCCCGCCCCACCACCACCCATCGCCCATTCCCCCCACCACGATTGCGGCATAGGGCCAGCCTCTGTCATCATCGCGAATAATTCTTAATCACTCTTTTCAGATCATTTCAATGAGGTCAGCGTGTCGGCCGGTGATCCCGCGAACCCGCATCTGGTAGGGCTGCTTTACCGAGACCATCGTGATTGGCTGTTCAGTTGGCTACGCAAGACGGTGCAATGCCCTCAGCGCGCCGAAGACGTCAGCCAGGACACCTTCCTGCGTCTGCTCGCCCGGGCCGATCTGCAACCTCCCCGCGAGCCCCGCGCCCTGCTGGTTACCATCGCCCGTGGGCTACTGGTGGATCAGTTCCGCCGCCATGACCTGGAACGCGCCTACCTGGAAGAACTGGCCCATGCGCCCCAGGACCTGCACCCGAGCCCCGAGGAACAGGCGCTGATCCTGGAAAGCCTCCGGGAAATCGACCGTCTACTGGGCCAGCTGTCCAGCAAGGCGCGGGCCGCCTTCCTCTACAACCGCTTGGACGGCCTCGGCCACGCCGAGATCGCCGAGCGCCTGGGTGTTTCCCCCTCACGGGTACGCCAGTACCTGGCCCAAGGCATGCGCCAGTGCTACATCGCCCTCTATGGAGAGCCGACATGAGCCGGGTGTCCGCACGCGCCCTGGACGAGGCCATCGCCTGGCAGTTGTGCCTGGACTCCGGCGAGGCCACCGAGCAGGAACGGCACGCGTTCCGCTGCTGGCTCGGCGAGCGACCGGAGCACGCCCAGGTCTGGCAGCAATTGGCGGGGATCGACCAGCAACTGGCAGCGGCCGCCCCCACCCCGGCCCGCCGTGCCTTGTTGCGCAGCGGCGGCGTGCGGCGGCGCAGCCCACATCGAATCGCCGGAAACGCCCTGGCCCTGGTACTGGCCGTGGGCCTGGGTCTTGGCCTACTCGCCCAGCAGCACCCCCTCGGGGACTACCTGGCGGATGAACTGACCGCCCGTGGCGAGCAGCGTGAACTGCGCCTGGCAGACAGCAGCATCGTGCAACTCAATAGCCGTACCGCCCTGGACATCGACTTCGACCGAGCGCAGCGCCGGCTCTACTTGCACAGCGGCGAAATCCTGGTGAAGACCGGCCACAACGACCCGCGCCCGTTCATCGTCGAAACCGAGCAGGGCCGTCTGCAGCCCCTGGGCACCCGCTTCCTGGTACGCCGCGAGGGCGAGTCGACCCGGTTGATCGTGCTCGAATCGGCTGTTGCCGCAGCGCCTCGTAGTGCATCGGGCGAACGGGTGATCCAGGCCGGTGAACAGGTGCGCATCGACCGCAAGCTCCTCGGTAAGAGCGAACCCGCACCGGTGGGCGCGGAGGCCTGGAGCCACGGCATGCTGGTGGCCGACGACATGCCATTGGCACAGCTGATCGACAGCCTGGGTGAGTACCGCAGCGGCTACCTGGGCCTGGACCCGGCCCTGGCCAACTTGCGCATCAGTGGTGTCTTCCCGCTGAACGACAGCGACAAGGCGCTCGCCGCCTTGCCCCCCAGCCTGCCAGTGCGCATCGAGCGTTACAGCGACTGGTGGGTGCGCGTGGTGCCCGCGAACGACTGACACGCCATGACTGTCCCGCAGGGTGGCAATCGCTCAAACGATCTCCACCGCGCGGTAGTGCCTTGGCGTTCGAGGCTGTGAAATAGCCAGAAAAAGCGCTCTCCACCCCACAAAACAACGAGTCCAGGGACGGGACCGGAAAATTTTCTCAATCCCCCTGTCACTTTTCGATTCTGGTTCGGCAAGAAGGCATTGAGACGATTTCTCACTTAGGAGATGTTCGCAATGCACCCTGCTACTGCCCCGCTCCGCCACACCGTGCTGGCACTGGCCATCACCCTCGGCGGCCTGTCCACCCAGGCCCTGGCCGAGGCTTACCAACTCCCCTCCGCGTCGCTGGCCAGCACCTTGAATCGCATCGCCGCGAATGCCGGCATCGTCCTCAGCGTCGATCCGACCCTCACCGCTGGCAAGGCTGCCCCAGCCGTGCAGGGTGAACTGAGCCCGCTGCAGGCACTGTCCCAGGCGTTGCAGGGCAGCGGCCTGCGCCTGGTGCAGAACGGCACCGACAGCTACAGCCTGGCCCCCGTTGCCGATGAGGCGATGAACCTGCCGGACGTGAACATCGATGGCAGCCGCAGCTATGAAACCGCCTGGGGCCCGACCACCGGCATGGTCGCCACCCGCACTGCCGCCGGCACCAAGACGGACACCGCAATCATCGAAATCCCTCGTTCGATCTCGGTGATCACCCGCGAGCAGCTGGACTCGCGCCCCACCCTCAACCTCAACGACTCCCTGCGCTACACCGCCGGCGTGATGAGCAGCGGCTATGGTTCCGACTCCCGCTCCGACTGGTTGAAGGTTCGCGGCTTCGTGCCGACCCAGTTCCTCGACGGCCTGCCGCTGCCGGTAGGCTCCTTCGCCAACCCTAAGATCGAGCCCTGGAACCTGGAGCGCATCGCCGTGCTTCGCGGCCCGGCGTCCTCGGTCTACGGCCAGACCCCGCCCGGCGGCTTGCTGGACATGGTCAGTCGCCGCCCGCAGGAAGAACAGGCCAACGAGCTGGAACTGCAGGCCGGCAGCAACGAACACAAGCAGATCAACTTCGACAGCACCGGCAAGATCGACGACGAGGACCAGTTTCTCTACCGCGTCAGCGGCACCGTGCGCGACAGCAACTCGCCCATCGACCACATCCCGGACAAGCGCTACAACCTCGCGCCGAGCCTGACCTGGAACATCAACGACGACACCCGTCTGACCTTCCTCTCGCAGTACACGCGTGACGATACCGGCATTACAGGCCAGTTCCTGCCACTGCAGGGCACCAAGATCGACTCGCCTTTCGGTGACATCTCCCACCACAAGAACCTGGGTGAGCCGGACTGGGACTTCTACGACCGCACCTACTACGCCCTTGGCTACGCGTTCGAGCACCGCTTCAACGACGTCTGGCAGTTCCGCCAGAACCTGCGCTACACCAAGAGCGACCTGGAGTTCCAGGCGGTGAACGTGGCCACCTTCAACAGCATCGATGCCGACGGTAACGTCAACCGCGAGTCCGGCATCGTCGACGAAGACATCAGCCAATTCGCCGTGGACAACAACTTCCAGGCCGACTTCAGCACAGGTGAGCTGGACCACACCCTGCTGCTGGGCCTCGACCATCAGCGCGCCAACACCAACTATCGCTGGCTGTACGGGATGGGGGTGCCGCCGATCAACGTCAACAACCCGATCTATGGCGCCGACCTGTCCGGCGTGAGCTACTTCACCATGCAGGACTTCAACCAGAAGACCCGCCAGACCGGCCTCTACATCCAGGACCAAATCGCCCTGGACAACTGGCGCCTGAGCCTCGGCGGCCGCGAAGACTGGGTGCACACCGGCACCACCTTCTACAACAAGAACGACGCCACCAACACCCAGCGCGATGTGGCCTTCAGCGGCAACGTGGGCCTGAGCTACCTGTTCGATAACGGCATCACCCCGTACATCTCCTACGCCGAGTCCTTCCAGCCGGCGATGGGTGCGAACGTCGACAGCACGCTGTCGTTCGAACCCACCGAGGGCAAACAGTACGAGGTGGGCATCAAGTACCAGCCGCCCGGCACCGACGCCATGCTGACCGCGGCCGTCTACGACCTGACCCAGACCAACGTCAGCGTCACCGAAGGCAGCGTGACCCGCCAGATCGGCGAGCTGGAAGTACGCGGCCTGGAACTGGAAGCCACCGCCGACGTCACCGAGAACCTCAAGCTGGTGGCCTCCTACAGCTACACCGACAGCGAAATCCAGAAAGGTGCCGACAAGGGCAACCGCATGGCCCAGGTGCCGCGCAACCAGGCCACCGCCTGGGCCGACTACACCTGGCACAGCGGCATCCTCGACGGTTTCGGCATCGCTGGCGGCGTGCGCTACGTGGGGGACAGCTACGGCAACACGGCCAACACCTGGCTCGGCCATACCGGTTCCTACACCGTGTACGACGCCTCGGCCCACTACGACCTGGGCCGCCTGAACAGCTCACTGCGCGGTCTTTCGGTAGCGGTGGACGCGAAGAACGTATTCAACAAGGAATACCTGTCCACCTGCGACGGCTACTGGTGCTACTACGGCGACGAACGCACCGTGGTCGGCAGCGTGAACTACAAGTTCTGACGAAACACGGCCGCCCCGCGGGGCGGCCCTTGAATCGGGAATCGCCATGCAAAGCCGCACCATCCGGCGCTGGTCCCAGGTGCATACCTGGACCAGCCTGATCTGCACCCTCTTCCTGCTGATGCTGGCCCTTACCGGGCTGCCGCTGATCTTCCACCACGAGCTGGAGCACCTGCTGGGTGAAGCGCCCGAGCTGCGCGAAATGGCCCCTGGCACCCCGCACCTGGGTCTGCAGCAACTGGTGGATGCCGCCCAGCGCCACCGCCCCGGCGAGGTGGTGCAGTACCTGGGTTTTGAGAAAGACGAGCCGAACGGCGTGGTCGCCATCACTGCCGCCACTGCCGGTACCGAGCCGAACGCCTCGCACACCTTCATGCTCGATGCCCGCACTGGCGAACCCGTGGCCATGCCGGCCGCCAACGGCGGGGTGCTGATGTTCATCCTGCGCCTGCACGTGGACATGTTCGCCGGGCTGCCTGGCAAGCTGCTGCTGGCGTTCATGGGCCTGTTGTTCGTGATCGCCATCGTCTCCGGTGTGGTGCTCTACTCGCCCTTCATGCGACGCCTCAAGTTCGCCCAAGTGCGTCACCTGCGCTCCACACGAACCCGCTGGCTGGACCTGCACAACCTCATCGGCATCGTCACCCTGACCTGGGCGCTGGTGGTGGGTGTCACCGGCGTCATCAGCGCCTGCGCCGACCTTCTGATCAGCGCTTGGCGACAGGACGCGCTGACCGCCCTGGTAGAACCCTACCGCAACGCACCGCCACTCACCGGGCGCGCCCCCGTGGACAACGTGCTGACAATTGCCACCGACGCACTGCCTGGCATGCAGGCGGATTTCATTGCCTTCCCCGGCACCCGCTTCTCCAGCGAGCACCACTACACGGTATTCATGGTTGGCAGCTCTCACCTGACGGCCCACCTGTGGACGCCGGTGCTGATCGACGCGCGCACCCTAGCGGTGACTGCCGTCGCGCAGCGTCCCTGGTACATGGATGCACTGGCGATGTCCCAGCCACTGCATTTCGGCGACTACGGCGGCCGTCCCATGCAACTGCTCTGGGCCGCACTGGATATCCTCACCATCATCGTGCTCGGCAGCGGGCTCTATCTCTGGTGGGTTCGCCTGCGACGCACCACTGGACAGCGCTCATCCGAGGAAGCGACAGCATGAACTGGCGCCAATCCACCTTCGCCCTGCCCTTGTTCATCGTCCTGCTAGGCGCCCTCGGCCTGTTCAGTGCCCTGCTGGGCGATGGCTGGTGGGACGCCCTGTCCTGGCTGGGCTTGGGGGTGCCTGCCCTGCTGAGCACCTGGCCGCTCCTGCGCCGCCCGATCAGCCGCAAGCGCTGATTCGAGACGTGCAAAAAAGGCCCCCCCCCCCCAGTGGCGGGGGGGCGGGTTTTTTTTGGGGGGGATTGGGGGGTAGACGGCGCGCAA